>NZ_SRLV01000008.1:0-154411 GCF_006518205.1 Myxococcus sp. CA005
AGGCTCGGCTTCGCCCCCGCCTCCGCCCCCGGAAGCCACCGACGGCGACGCCGGCGCGGACGCGCTGGATGACCTGTTGGGCCGGAAGGCCTCGCCCCCGGTGCGGCCCCCGCCGCCTCCGCCTCCCGACGCGGAGGGAGACGGCGCGGAGGGCCGGCCGCGCGTGCCGGTGGTGATGTTCGGAGGGGCGGCGCAGGGCTCGCGTCCGTCGGTGCCGCTCACGCCCACGCCTCAGTTCTCCGACGAGGACCTGGCCATCCTGGACGACATCGAGCGCATCTCCCGCGGCGAGGATGCCTCGCTGGACACGGAGAAGGTGAAGCCGGCCCGCATGGTGGCCAGCCTCATCCGCCTGCTCATCCGCAAGGGCGTCATCCAGGAAGGGGAGTTCCTGGAGGAGCTGGCCCAGAAGTGACCGCCGCCGTGACGCCCGCGGGCCAGGAGCTGTTGCTCGACGTCCGAGGGCTGACCACGGAGCTGGCGCTGGAGGAAGGGCCGGTGCGCGCGGTGGACGACGTGTCCTTCGCGCTGCCCCCAGGTGGAACGCTGGGCGTGGTGGGGGAGAGCGGGTGTGGCAAGAGCCTCACGGCGCTGTCCCTGCTGCGGCTGGCGCCCGAGCCGCCGGTGCGCGTGGTGGGCGGAGAGGTGCGCTTCCAGGGCCGGGACTTGCTGACGCTGCCGGAGGCCGAGCTGCGCCGGGTGCGCGGCCGTCACGCGGCGATGATCTTCCAGGAGCCGATGACGTCGCTAAACCCGGTGTTCACCGTGGGGGAGCAGATTGCCGAGGGCGTCCGGCTGCACCTGGGCGCTTCGCGCGCGCAGGCCCGGGACAAGGCCGTGGAGATGCTGCGGCAGGTGGGCATCCCCGCGCCGGCCGAGCGCGTGGACGCGTATCCACACCAGCTCTCCGGAGGCATGCGGCAGCGGGTGATGATGGCGATGGCGCTGGCGTGTGATCCGGCCTTGCTCATCGCGGACGAGCCCACCACCGCGCTGGACGTCACCATCCAGGCGCAGATTCTGGACCTGCTCGCGCGGCTTCAGGCCGAGCGGGGCATGGCGGTGCTGCTGATTACGCATGACCTGGGCGTGGTGGCGGAGAGCTGCGACGCGGTGGTGGTGATGTACGCGGGCCGGGTGGTGGAGCGCGCCCCGGTGCGAGCGCTGTTTTCCCAGCCCGCGCACCCGTACACCGCGGGCCTGCTGCGCTCGATTCCGTCCAGGCGCGACGTGGGTGGCGCTCGAGCCTCCCGGGCGCGGCTGCGGGCCATTCCCGGCAGGGTGCCACCGCTGCGGCAGTTGCCTGTCGGCTGTGCCTTCCGGGAGCGCTGTGAGCGCGCGCTGGACGTCTGTGCGCACGTGAAGCCCGCGCTGACCTCGCCGCGAGAAGGGCAGTGGGCGGCCTGTCACAACCCGGTGCCCGCGCCGTGAACTCCACGCCGCTGCTCCAGGTCCGCGACCTCCAGGTGCACTTCCCGGTGCGAGGCGGCGTGCTCGGCCGGGTGCGCGGCGCGGTGAAGGCCGTGGACGGCGTGGGTTTCGACGTCATGCGCGGTGAGACGCTGGGGCTGGTGGGGGAGAGTGGCTGCGGGAAGAGCACCCTGGGGCGCGCGGTGCTGCGGCTGGTGGAGCCCACGGCGGGCTCCGTTCGTTTCGACGGACAGGAACTCACCGGACTGTCCCAGCGCCAGTTGCGGCCGCTGCGCCAGCGGATGCAGTTCGTCTTCCAGGACCCGTATGCCTCGCTCAATCCCCGGATGACGGTCCGGGAGATTCTGGAGGAGCCCTTCGCCATCCACGGGCTGGCCCGAGGGCCGGGGGAGCGGGAGCGCGAGGTGGCGGAGTTGGTGGACGCCATGGGGCTGCCGCGCGAGGCCCTGGCGCGTTACCCCCATGAGTTCTCCGGCGGGCAGCGGCAGCGCATTGGCATCGCGCGAGCGCTGGCGCTGCGGCCCGACCTGGTGGTGGCCGACGAGCCCATCAGCGCGCTGGACGTGTCCGTGCAGGCGCAAATCGTCAACCTCCTGGTGGACCTGCAACAGGCGCGGGGCCTCACCTACGTCTTCATCGCCCACGACCTGAACATCGTCGAGTACGTGTCCACCCGGGTGGCCGTCATGTACCTGGGCCGCATCGTGGAGCTGGCCCCGGCCGCGTCGCTGTACCGTCAGCCGCGCCACCCGTACACCCAGGCGTTGTTGTCCGCGGTGCCCGTCCCGGACCCGGACCACGCCCGGACGCGCCTGTTGGTGCCGGGCGAGCCGCCATCACCCCTGGCTCCGCCCCCCGGTTGCACCTTCCATCCGCGCTGTCCGCATGCCATGGAGCGGTGCCGGCGCGAGTCGCCCCCGTCCTATGCGCTGGGCGGTGGCCACTTCGCCGCGTGTTTCCTGGCGGAGGCCGATGCGCGCGAGGCCCCGGCCGCAGCCCCTTCTGGAGGAAGTCCCGGTGTTCTGGCTCAGCCATCATCATCCGGATGAGTACAACCGCACCTACCTGTTCGGCGGCGTGCGCGTGTGCGCGCGCTGCCTGGGGACCTATCCGGTGCTGCTGGCCGTGATGGTGGGCCTGTTCGCCGTGCGTGCCCCGCTGAGGTGGGCGCTGGACGTGCCCGCCGTCCTGGCGCTCACCGTTCCCGCGCTGGCGGACTGGGCGGTGGGCCGCTTCCGGCCGGCGTCGGGAAGCAACGCGGTGCGCACCCTGACGGGCGTGCTGCTGGGGGCGGCGCTCGGCCGCTCCCTGTACGTGCACCTGCAGCAGCCACTGCCGGCGGTGCTCCTGGCGCAAGGCGCGCTCGTGACAGCGGTGGCCGTCCCTGTCATTCTCGCCACTTACCAGAGACCTCGCCGGGGATAGACCCTGGCGGCCCGTCGCACGTTCACTGTGCACGGGTGGCGGAGTGGGCCGGGTGAGGGTGGCTCCAAGGAGAGTTGGGGGAGTGTTGGGACCGGAAACCTCAGACGAGCGGCTGATGCTCGCCTTCCAGGCGGGGGACGCGCGCGCGTTCGAGGCGCTGGTGCGCAAGCACCGGACGCCGGTGTTCAACTTCATCCTTCGCTTCACGGGGCACCGGGCACGGGCGGAGGACGTGCTGCAGGAGACGTGGCTGAAGGTGGTTCGGAGCGCCGGCGACTACACGCCCAAGGCGAAGTTCACGACCTGGCTCTACACGATTGCGAGGAACCTCTGCGTGGACAGCGCGCGCAAAGAGAGCTACCGCCAGGCGTCTTCCCTGGAGGCACCCGCCCCGGGAGCGGAGCGGGACGAGTCGCGCCCCCTGGGGGAAGGCCTGCCGGACGCGGGGGCCAGCCCGGAGCGCGGCGCCTACAACGCCCGGTTGCGTCCCCTGTTGGAGCGAGCCCTGGCGACGCTCCCAGACGAGCAGCGTGAGGTCTTCACCCTGCGCGAGTACAGCGGCATCCCCTTCAAGGACATCGCGGAGGTGACGGGAGTGTCCGAGAACACGGTGAAGAGCCGCATGCGCTACGCGCTCGACGGGCTTCGCCGCCGGCTGGCGGAGATGGGCGTCGACGGCGACCTCGCCGAGGACGGAAGGACGGTGGTGGGATGAAGCCGCAGAATCCGCATGCGCAGGAGGACCGGCTGCTCGACTTCGCCTATGGCGAACTGCCGGTGCCCGAGGCCCGCCTCGTGGAAGCCCACCTGGAGAGCTGCGCCCGCTGCACCCAGGCCCTGGACGACATTCGCGGGGTGCGCGCCACCATGTCCCAGCTGTCGGTGGAGCCCGCTCCGGACGCGGGGCTGGAGTCGCTGATGGCCTA
This sequence comes from Myxococcus sp. CA005, assembly GCF_006518205.1. Lineage (NCBI taxonomy): Bacteria > Pseudomonadati > Myxococcota > Myxococcia > Myxococcales > Myxococcaceae > Myxococcus > Myxococcus sp. CA005. The sequence goes on from NZ_SRLV01000008.1 coordinate 3,783, forward strand.
TGCCCAGCAGGCCGCTCGCCGCGCCGCCGCGGGCCCCGCGCCGAAGCCGTCCCGCTGGCGCCGGTGGTTGTTGCCCGTGCTGGGCCTGGCCTCTGTGAGCACCTTTGGCCTTCTGACGCTCGAGGCCCGGTCGCCCGACCTCACGCGGCCTGACTTGAGCGCGGCGAAGGTCGCGGTCGCGAAGGAAGAACTGGTGGCCCCTCCGGCCGCCGATGGTTTCGCGCCGGCCGCGCCGGCCGCGGCCGCTCCGGCCCCCGCGGCGGCGCTGACGATGCCCGCCGAGGCGGAAGCGGCGGGTTACGCCGCCCGGGAAATGGCCGCGCCGACGAAGTCGAAGGGGGCCGAGCGCTCACGGGAGCAGCGGCCGCTCGCGGAGGACTGGGCCAACGCTGGTAGTGGCGGCGGGCTCGACATGCGGATTCGGCGTGAAAGCGAGAGCAAGGCGAAGCGTGGGCCGCCCGCCGCTGCTCGCGCACCCAAGGCCGACATGCGGGCCGCGCTGGAGCCCGCGCCCATGGCGCAGGAAGTGGCGCCGTCGTCGCTGGACGAGGAGTCCAAAGTCGAGAGCGAATCCATGGACCTGCAGACGCCGCCGGCGGACTCGGACGACGCCTTCGCTGGCCGGTCGGAGCGGCGCGTCGCGGACTCGCAGGCACCTCGGTCCGTCCCCCCGCGCGACTCGCTGCGCCTGGGAGCCAAGTCGCCAGCGGCACGGGGCGCTGCCTACGACGACGAGCTGGACGCGTCGGAATCCAAGGGCACCCTGGGAGGCGTCGCCGCCCCTGCCAAGGCCGAGCCTCAGCGCCCCGCACCGGCACCGGCACCGGCCTCGAAAAAATCCGCACCCACCGCCGCGCCGCCACCGCCCCCCGTGGAGCGCGCCAACGTCGCGGAGCTGTCGCGCCAGGCGCGGGCGGCATTCGCCGCGGGGGAGGGGGCCCGGGCGGCTGGGCTGATCCGTTCGGCCCTGGCCTCGGGGGCGACTGGACAGGAGCGCTGGACGCTTTTGAACCAGTTGTGTGAGTTTGAGTTCGCGCTGGGTAGGCGTGCCGAAGGACTCGAGGCTTGTAACCTCGTGATACAAGAGGCGCCGGCCTCGGAGGCCGCCAGATCGGCGCGCCGGCGGGTGGCTCGCGAGTCATCGGCGAACGAGATGCCCGCTAAACCCACGAATTAGCGGGACGAGTTTTCTCATCAAATGGGAGGGAAACGTAGGCGCAGGTCTGTCCATTTGACCGATGCGCTTCTGACACCAGTCCCCGGATAATGGTTTCATGGGACAGGAAGCACAGGAACCGCGGGCGCAGGGGGCGTCTCGCCGGCAGTCGGGTCAGGCCGCGGTGGAAGCGGCGATGATCATGCCGCTCGCCGTCTTCATGACGCTGGGGATCATCCAGCTCACGATGATGCAGCACGCGAAGCTGATGACGGAGTACGCCGCCTACCAGGCCGCGCGTGCCGGCATCGTGTGGAACGGCAACAACGAGCGCATGCATGACGCGGCCATCGTGGCGTTGCTTCCCACCATGGGGCGTACCGACGACATCGTCGAGCTGGGGAAGACGTTCGTCCTCCACCAGCTCTACGACTCCGGCATGCGCATGCTGAACTTCGGTGGCGGCCGCGTGCCCCGGACGGTGAACGGCTCCAACCTGTTCGGCGTCATCCGCGTGGACACCGTCAGTCCCGCGTACTTCACGCCCATCGATTCGATGTGGAAGCTGCGCAGCGGCTACAACTGGCAGGAGCTGGACTTCGACGGCGCGGACTCCTTCCCGGAGGTGCCCTCGCTGGAGAACCACATCCGAAAGTTCTTCAACCTGCCGGAGCCTGACGACGCGGAGCTGGTGTTCCGCAAGTCCACGCGACTGACCATCCGCCTGCGCTACTGGTACCAACTGCGCGTACCGTTCGCGAACTCCATCATCTTCTACTCGTGGTTCGCCTCGAACGCGGGCATGGCGCTGCGAGGCGCCATTGACCGCGGCACCGTGGACCCGCGCGCGAACATGATGAACCGGCGTGGCAACCTCAACCCGTTGCTCGCTGGCGCCCGCGGTATCGAGCACGAGATGGGGTACGACTCCGTCTATCCGCTCGAGATGACCGTGCTTTGGATGCTGGCCAACGGCAGCATCCCGATCGTTTCCAACCTGGCTGGCAAGCGGTACTTCATGCCGCTGACGGCCACGTACAGCATGCGCATGCAGTCCAACTTCCACCGCAAGTGGATCATGCACCTGAACCCCGACTGGGGTCTGTAAGAGGAAGAGGACTCCCGACCCATGTTCACCCGGACCCTCCGACAGAGTTTCCGCCGCCAGGAAGGCCAGGCCTTGGTGCTGGCCGCCCTGATGGTGTTGATCATGTCCATCGCCGTGTTGACCACGGTCAACATCGGCCACACGGTGCATGAACGCATCCGCCTGCAGAACACGGCGGACTCCGCGTCGTACTCCATGGCCGCCATGGAGGCGCGCGCGTTCAACTTCTACGCGTACGCGAACCGCACGCAGGTGTCGCACTACGTGTCGGCGATGATGTGGCAGTCGCTGCTGTCACTCATCTATTCCGCCGAGGCGTTCCTCACGGACATCTACGGCTTCATGCGCACGTTGAATCCATGCGCGGGCAAGACGAACAACCTCTTCTGGAAGATCGCTTGTCCCATCCTGGAAAACGTCATTCCGTATGTGAGCGCGGTCATCAAGGCCATTGGCCGGATCATGACCGCGTACCGGAACTACTTCCTCAGACCCATCCAACAGGTCATCACGCGGCTGAATCCGGACCGGATCGTCGGTGAGTGGATCATCCCCGCGCACCGGGTGATGAACGGCGTGATGTACTTCGCGTCGCAGGCGGTGATGATGTCCGCGTCCACGCACGTGACGCAGACCACGCAGACGGTCATCGACGACAACGACAGCAACATCTCCTCGCTGGCCAGCCAGTTGGCGACGGGTCTCTACAGCCAGTGTCTCTTCAGCCAGGCGCACAGCCCGCACGCGGGTGGCAAGCCGCTGGCGCCGAACACGTGGAAGAACCCGTTCGGCGCGCTGGACGTGACGAAGAAGGCGGCCAAAGACCCCATCGCCCGTGCCAAGCGCTCCATGGGTGGAATCACGAACGCCACGCGCTACGCGTGTGACGCCAACGGTGGCGCGTGCCCCCAGGGCTTCATCACCAGCCGCCGCATGGGTGACCTGCTGCCGCTGCCGGACATGCTCAGCTTCATGCGCGACTTCTTCAACGGCGGCGTGGACATCCCGGGCATCTTCGAGTTCGGCAAGATCGGCCAGACGCGCATGCTCTCCACGGGCTTCCCCAACGCCAACGCGATCCGCGCCGGCCGCGGTCCCGGCCAGGAGGGCCGCAACTACATCCGTGATTGGAACGACAACATCAATCCCTGGGGCATGACGGCCCAGGGTGACAACATCGGTTCGGATGACCCGTACTGGCTCAAGTTCGGCCCGCCGGAGATCGACGTGGGCGTGGGCAAGGCGGACAACCCGGTGTCGTGCACCAAGAACGACGACTACTGGAAGTGCTTCGGCGACAACCGCAAGGGCAAGGGGAACAACAACACCACCAAGCTGCCGTACAAGCACATGACGAAGACGAGCATCTGGGCGCTCAACGACACCGACAGCGGTCGTCACCGGGGCGGCATGCACTGGCGCGTCAACTACCCGAGCAACCCGGAGCGCTGGTCCGGCCACATGCGGCCGGGTGGCCCCGAGCGCGACGTGGGGCTGCACCGCTCGAAAATCTGCGTGCTGGAGCTGGCGTTCGTGTGCTGGGCCCGTACGGACGTCTTCGCGGCCAACGTGCGGCCGGTGCAGGACGGCCACCACCGCTGGGGTGGCCTGACGCCGTTCATGCACTTCGAGCCTGGCCAGCTCGGCTCGGTGTGCAACCCCACCGCCAACGCGTCCATGGACGACGCGGCCAAGCGCCAGGCGGACTTCAACCAGCCCACCGCCTGGGTGGCGCTGAACAAGGAGCCGGAGCAGGTCGTGAACCGGGACAACAAGGACGGCACCGGCACCAACGCGCCCGCCCTGTTGAACCAGGAGGGCAAGGTGAAGTTCGCCTTCACTCCGGATACGGACGGCCTGGAGATGCTGAACAACCGGAAGAAGTTCCTGGGCCTGGTCGAAGGCCTCAACGTCATCTCCCGTGGGCAGACCTACTACCACCGTCCCGGCAACTGGGCGGAGCAGCCCAACTTCTTCAACCCCTACTGGCGCCCGCGTCTGGCGTCCGTGTTCCAGGGCCGGAACTCGCTGCCGAAGATTGGTGAGATGATGGACGCGCTGCCCGGACCGCTTCAGGGCATTGCCCCGAAGATCATGACGCACTGAGGACTGCCATGCGTGCCCGTCTCCAAATGCGCTCGCGCTCAAGAGGTGCCGCCACGGTCGAGTTCGCGCTCTCCGTGCCGCTCCTCGTGATGATTCTGATGTTCAGCATGTACCTCACGGAGTTGGTGAGGGCGAAGCTCAAGCTCCAGGAGGCGGCGCGCTACGCCGTCTGGGAGATGACGAGCTACGCGCTCTCCGACTTCGCGAACGGGAAGCACGATGACGCCTTCGAGGACGCCCGCCGGGAGGCGCACAAGGAGTTCGTCGAGCGCTACAAGGACATGGACTCGGTGGAGCCCAACGGCACTGGCGGCAATTTCATTGCCCGCTACACGGACGTGACGGCGACCATCTCCAACAAGGAGATCGCGCTCCTCGAGAGCGGGATGCTCAGCCGCCCGAGTACCAGCGAAGGAGGCGGCCTGGCGGGCGCCATCCTCAGCCCGTTGAACAACGGCATGGGATGGGTTTTGAACCAGTGGGGCTTCAACAACAAGGGCTGGGTCGAATCCGAAGTCGAGATGAACTACGAGAACGTCATCCTGCCGACGCGGTACCTCGACAAGAGCGGTGGCAACGGCGGCTTCTTCAAAGAGAACATGATGGGCGGGCGCGACCTGGGCAGCCTGCGGCTCAAGTCGAAGTACTCCATGTACGCCAACGGCTGGCACATGCCGGACGGCGGTGACGCCATCGTCCGTGGCCGCCGCGCCGGTCAGCACACCGGTGGTTCCCTCAGCCAGCCCCACGGCCTCTACCGCCAGGTGGACCGGATGGTGTTCCTGGGCTTCGCCTCCACGTTGGACAGCCTGGGCATCGGCGCCATCCTGGATGTGGTCGCCTCGGTGCTCCCCAACTTCCTGGGGACCTTCGTGGTGTCCCGGAACTACGGCGTGGGCGCCTCGCAGAAGGGCGACTGCACCGGCCTTGCCCAGTATGATGCGAAGGCCAGCAGCGGCCTCCACGTCATGCACAAGCGCAGCTTCGAGCTGACCGACCACGAACGGCCCAACTGCTTCGACACCGCGCCGTTCCGCGACGAGATGACGTACGCGAACAGCAACTACATCAAGGTCTTCAACGCGCGTGGCGAGTTCTACATGGGGTGCAAGCGGGCCATGGCGGATGACCCGACCGACCCGGATGCCCGCCCGGAGGCCACGGAGAATGACGAGCAAGACCTCAAGGTTCCCTGTGAGTAGGGTGGTGGCCGCCCGGACGGCACTTCTGTGCGTGCTGCTGGCCTCCGTGCCAGCAGCCGCGGAGCAGGAGCTGCCCATCTATCCGGGCACCATCCACACGCGCATCGGCAACGACCTGGTCATTGGCGGGGAGTACTACCGCCTCGCGTACTTCACGACGCCGGACCCCATGGAGAAGGTGGCCGCCTACTTCGCCCGGAAGTGGCAGGAAGAGGGCTACCCCACCGTGGTGGAAGGGGACATGCAGGACGAGGGCGTGGTGTCGGCGCTCTACACCCGCGAGGGGCTCCAGCGCGGCGTTGTGCTGCGCAAGCACCTGGGCAAGACGGTGGGCTTCACCGCGCTGCGGGACTTGTGGGTGCGTCCGCCCAAGAAGCCGGCGCCTGGGCTGGTGGCGCTGGAAGGTGCGCTCTACAGCCAGGACCTGGCCACGCGGGATGACCCGGGTGGCTCGCAGAGCCGCACCACGCTCGTCACGGGAGAACTGACGAAGGTGCAGCAGCAGGTGAACGCGGAGCTGGAGCGCCGCGGCTACGCGCCCGTGCGGCAGTCCGCGCTCAAGATGGGCGGCGGCACGCAGCTGACCATGGAGCACGCCCGCAAGGGTGAGCAGGTGGTGACGACGCTGTCGCCCACGGATGAGGGGGTCACCGCGGTGGTCCAGATGTGGATTGGCTCGGACCGCCCGGACGCGGTGCCCAACGATGATGCCGTGCGCCAGAGCCGCGAGGCCTACGAGCGGGACCAGGCCCAGAAGAAGGAGGGCGCGAAGTGAGGGCCCTGCTCGTGGTGGCCGCAGTCGTGCTGGCGTTTCCGGTCCGAGTGGAGGCGAATCCCGCGCGGGAGCTGGTGCAGCACATGTCCCGCGGCGCCCGTCCGGCCCGGCTGGGCGACTGGGTGACGTACCGCTTCAACGGCGGCGGCCTGCGCGTCTACTACTGGCGCCTGGCGGTGGTGGGGGAGGAGAAGGACAAGGAGGGCCGGGACGCGGTGTGGGTGGAGATGGAGGCGGGGACCCATCCGGCCATGAAGTCGCCGCTCGCGCAGATGCGCATGCTGGTGGCCCGGGAGGGCGATGAGATTCGCTATGACGCCATCTCCCGTCTCTACATCGGCACGGGCTTCGGCCAACCCCAGGAGTATTCGGACGAGGCGCTCCAGCACGTGCTCAAGCAGCAGGAGGCGGACGCGAAGAAGGCTCAGTCCGCGCCGCCGGAGAAGCAAGCGCCGCTGCCCAAGGGCGTGAAGCCCACGACGCGCTCGGGCAAGGAGTCCCGGTTGATGACGCTGGCAGGCACCGTGGCGGCCGTCCCCGTCGAAGTCGTCATGAAGAACACCGTCATCAAGCGGATGTGGCTCAGCCGTGAGATTCCGCTGCTGAACCTGGCCAAGATTGAGATTCCCGGCATCGGTCACGCCATGGAAGTGGCGGAGTACGGAATCGACGCCAAACCCCGCATGCGCATCCCCGCTCCAGACGCACCGAAGATCAAGCTGGAGTACGCGGATGCTATACTCGATGACCTGCCCGGCGACGCGGACGACGGGCATGGACACGACACCTCTGAGGACACGCCGTGAACCACCCGAAGACGCTGCGTTCCCGCGCCCGTAACCGTCGCGGGCAGGCCATGCTGGAGTACTCGCTGTTGAACTGGATTCTCGTCGTCGCGCTCATCATCGGCGCGTCGGTGAAGGTCCGTTGGTCGGAGGACCGGCAGTCCAACGTCATCGACCTGTTCATGGAGGCGTACCAGATTTATTACGACTCCTTCTACTTCGTGCTGAACCTGCCGTTCCCGTGACGGCAAGCAGTGAGGTGGGGCAGCCGTCCCCGCTGGGGCTGCGGCTGGTGCACGCCGTCTTGTTCGTCGCCTTCGCCGTGGGCGTGGGCGTGGCGTCCGTGCCCGAGTGGACGCACCTGACGCAGGCCTTGAGTCAGCCCTTCCACGCGGGCGAGGTGCCGCGCTGGCTGGTGCTGGCCGGTTCGTTGCTGGCGGCGGTGGGCACGGCACGCCTGGGCTGGGAGCTGGTGCGAGGCCGGTCCGCGCCGTTGTGGGCCTCCGGCGTCATCCTCCTCGGAGTCATGGCCACGCTCGCCGGCGGTCGTCCGCAAGGGCTGGAGCAGTCCCGCTCCGACGTGGCGGCCAACCTGGAGCTGCTTCGCGTGGCCCGGCGCGTCCACCTGCTGATGGTGCACGAGCTCCAGTCACATGGAGAGACGCCTCGGTCGCAGGACGCGTGGCGCGCCGCGCTCCAGAAGTCCGGCGCCAGCGAGGTGCGGGTGTACACGCGCGCCTTCCTCCCCGTACATCCCCAGGTCGCCTGGCTGCTCTCCGAGAGCGCGGTGCCAGACCCGCTCGTGCCGGGGCAGCTCGCGGTGCACGTGACGCCGGATGGCGTGGGCTTCTCGGTGCGGCTGGTGGGGCTCCACCAGGGCCAGCCGGCGCTCCTCAAGGATGACCTGGGGGCAACGCTGGTGCTGCGAGGCCTGTACAACCCGGACCTTCCGCCGCCCGCGCAGTCCTTGATTCCGCCCACTCCCTGACACCTGGTGCGCTCACCAAGGTTGCGGGTGCCTTGAGACTCAGCCAGTCTCGCCAGACCTCATGACGCGGCGGTCCCGGCCGGTGGGTCGTCCTGGATTGACGGAAGGAGCGCGCAATGGCGCAGGCGGCATGGAAGTGGATGGTTGTCGCGGCGGCGGTCGGGGCAGGGGTACTGGCATGCGACGGCGGTGGCGGAAACAAGCCGCCGCCCTCCCATGGGGTCGACGCGGGCGTGAATGTCTTCCGCCCCGGCCTGGGCGAGGACGACGGCGCGCCGCAGGGCACGCCCCTTTCCCTCCCCGAGGGCGTCAGCTTCGCCGGCACCCTTCGCGGCGCCGCCGAGGTCTCCGGCGAGTGCGAAAACGCCAGTGTGGAGTCACAGGGCTCGGGCGCCTTGGTCCGCGTCTGCGTGCCCCTCCGCAACGACACCGGGGCGCCTGTCGAAGTGGAGTTCCCCCCGGGGCTCGTCGTCGTGTCCACCTCCGAGGGACGCGGCCAGAACGGGCTGCTCATCGAGCGCACCATCCTCGTCGTTCCACCCACTCGCCCGGGGCCCGGCGGGCGGGACGATGCCGGTACCCCGGACGGCGGGGTGGAGGAGAACGTCTACATCGTTCCTCTCTACATGTACTGCCTGAACGAGGAGCGGGACCCCTCCAACGAATTCATGACCTACGCGGTCGGCCCCATCACGTCGGATGACGCGCTGCAGGAACTGCTGCGGCTCCTCGAGGGGAAGGTCATCGACAGCTCCGAGGACGTGGGCGTGGTGCAGAACGCCCTCTATAGCATCACCGAGGGCCGCGGCCTGACGACGCCGGACCGCGACGCCATCAACGACCTCTGACGCGGTACGACGTCAGGTCTCGGATTGCGCGCGATACAGAGCTGTCGCGAGAGGTGGTTTTGACACCCGGTGTATCGCACGGCTAACATCGCGCGCCATCCGCAGATTGCACTGCACTGTATTCAAACACCTGCTCTGGACTCCACTTCGGACTCCATCATCGCCGCCGAACGGCTCCCCCCCGTTCTGGAGGTTTCTGAACCATGCTGAAGGGCAAGACTCCGCTCGTCGTCGCGCTTGTGCTGGGCCTGCTGGCCGGCGTCATCGCGTATTCCGCCATCAAGAAGAAGGAGGCGGATGTCCGCCGCGGATGGAACCTGGTGCCCGTCGTCGTGGCGGCGCAGGACGTCCCTGAAGGCACGGTCATCACCTTCGAGATGATCTCCCAGCGCTCCGTGCCGGAGCAGTTCGTGACGTCCTCCGTGGTGCGTCCGGACTCCGCGTCCTACATCGTGAACCAGAAGGTGCTGGTCGCGCTGCAGGCGGGTGATCCGCTGCTGTGGAGCCAGTTCGAGACGACCAAGGCCGCCGAGCGGCTGTCGTCGAAGGTGCAGAAGAAGGCGCGCGCCCTCACCATCGAGGCGAAGCACACCACGTCGGTGGGCGGCTGGATTCGCCCCAATGACCACGTGGACGTGATTGGCACCTTCCGCGACCCGCAGACGGACGAGAACGTCGCCGTGACGCTGCTTCAGAACGTCATCGTGGTGGCCACGGGCAAGATCACCGGTACCACCAACGTGAACCTCATCCCGGAGAACCAGCGCGAGTACAACAACATCTCGCTGATGGTGCTGCCGGAAGAGGCCGAAATCCTGGTGCTCGCGGTCGAGCTCGGCCAGCTGACGCTCAGCCTCCGCAACGAGGACGACGTGGACCTCATCGAGGAGCGTGGCCGCGCGACCATCAGCACGCTGCTGTCGGGTGAGCGCACCCGCGTGCTGGAGCAGAAGCGCCGCGAAATCATCCAGATCATCAAGGGCGGTGCCGAGCGGGCCGCGGGCGCTGGCGCGCCGTGATGGCGTGCGTCGTCCACCCTCGCTCTTAGGGAAGCGCGCACATGCTTGCTGGAATCGTCCTCCTCCTCGTCACCGGCTCGGTCTTCTTCTTCAGCCTGGTGATCTTCAGCGTCCTGTCGAAGGCGTATGAGCAGTACCAGGAGCGCTACGTCGCCAAGTCGATGAACGACTTGAGCGACATGTTCCTCTTCATCGATCCACGCCAGATGTTGATCCTCAACATCGCGTGCATGTGCTTGTTGGGGATCCTGACGTACATCATCTTCAACCCCATCATGGCGGTGGTGGCCACGGTGTTCGGCTTCTTCCTGCCGATGCTGATGGTCAAGCACTACCGGAAGCGGCGCATCAAGAAGTTCAACGTGCAGTTGGTGGACGCGCTGCAGGCCATGGCCAACGCCTTCAAGGCCGGTCTCACGTTCCCCCAGGCCATCGAGCACGTGGCGCGCGAGGCGATGCCGCCGCTGTCGCAGGAGTTCGGGCTCTTCGTGAAGGAAGTGAAGCTGGGTGTTCCGCTGGAGGAGGCGCTCATCAACATGGGCCGCCGCGTGGGCAGTGACGACCTGGAGCTGGTCGTCGTGTCCACGAACATCGCCCGTCAGCTCGGCGGCAACATGGCCGAGATGTTCGAGACGATCTCCACGGTGATCCGCGAGCGCTTCCGTCTGGAAGGCAAGATCGACGCGCTCACCTCGCAGGGCAAGCTGCAGGGGTGGATCGTCGCGGCGATGCCCGGTGTGCTCGGCATGGTGCTCAACTACATGCGGCCCGACCTGATGGAGCCGATGATGGACCACATCTTCGGTTGGATCCTCGTGATCATCATCGCCATCATGGAAGTGATGGGCATCCTCATCATCCGGCGCATCGTCAACATCGATATCTGAGAGGTGCACCGTGGACGATGTCCTGACGCCAATCTTGATCGGCAGCTCGGCGCTCCTCTTCGCGGGCGCCGTGGGCTTCCTGGGCCTGGGGCTGTACCAGACGATGCTGGAGCGCTTCCTGTCGGAGGTCCGTGACGAGTCCACGGGCGGCATGAAGGGCTTCGGCTCGGTGGCCATCCGCCGCCTGGGCGCGATGAACCGCCGCTTCATGTGGCCCGGCTACGAGGCCAAGGCGCGCCGCAACCTCATCAAGGCGGGCGAGCCGCAGGCGTACAAGCCCGAGGACATCATGGCGCTGCAGGAAGTCAGCGCGGTGGTGGGCCTCATCATGGGCCTCATCCTGCTCAACGGCTTCGGCGTGAGCCTGGTGTGGGCGCCGCTGTTCCTGCTCTTCGGCATGTACTACCCGCTGATGTGGCTGAACGACCAGGTGAAGAAGCGCCACCTGCTCATCAGCCGCGCGCTGCCTTACAGCCTGGACCTGCTGACGCTGTCGGTGGAAGCCGGCCTGGACTTCACCGCGGCACTGGCCAAGGTGGTGGAGAAGGGCAAGCCGGGGCCGCTGCGCGAGGAGCTGCAGTTGGTGCTCAAGCAGCTGAAGATGGGCAAGACGCGTGAGGAAGGCCTCAAGAGCATGATTGTCCGCGTGGACCTGCCGCCCCTGACCACCTTCGTCACCGCGCTCATCCAGGCGGACAAGATGGGGACCAGCTTGGGCAAGGTGCTGCGCATCCAGTCCACGCAGATGCGCATCGACCGCACCCAGCGCGCGGAGAAGCTGGCCGGCGAGGCGCCGGTGAAGATGCTCTTTCCGCTCATCGCGTGCATCTTCCCCACGGTGTTCATGGTGCTGTTCGGGCCCATCGTGTTCCAATTCATGTTCGGAAACGTCGCGGGGTAGCGCCCCGTGCCCATCCTCCTGACCATCACGCAGGGGCTCCAGCAGGGACGGGAGCTCACCTTCGAGGCGGCCGAGGTCAACATCGGCCGCACCTCGGAGAACGACCTGGTGCTGCACGACCACGGCGTGTCGCGCAGGCACGCGCGCATCGTGCTCCGCGGCGACAAGTACTTCGTCGCGGACATGGGCAGCTCGAATGGCACCGTGCTCAACGGGGGGCTGTTGTCGGGTGAGCAGCAGCTTCGGGATGGGGACAAGATTGGCGTGGGCCCCGTCGAGTTCACCTTCGTCTGGGTGCCGCCGGAGGGGGACGAGGACGCCACGCGGCCCATCCGCCGGGGCGACCCGGTCCCAGCGCTGGACCCGGACGCCACCCGTCCCATCCGCCTCAACGACCCCATTCCCGCCGAGAGCGGCATCGTGCTGCCGGAGGGCCATCCCACCGCGCAGCAGCCCGCGGTGGTGCCGGTGCGTCCGGGCACCGCCGCCGTGGCGAAGGCCGAACCTGGCGCGGGGCAGACGGCGGCGGAGCGCGCGCGCCGTCGCCGGGAGCTCGCGGGCAGTCAGGCGGGCAGGTTGCTCCTGTGGTGGGGGCAGCTATCGACGCCGGCGCGTCTGGGCGTGGGCGCGGTCGGAGGCGGCCTGGTGCTGGCGCTGGTGGGCGTGCTGGCCGTCTTCTTCATGCCCAAGGGCGAAGGCCGGGCGTCCGGCGTGGAGCCGGAGGACCTGGGCTTCGAGGTGATTTCAGACTCGTTCGGAGTGGGCGAGGGCGTGACGTGGGAGAACCCGGAGCACAAGTCGTTCGCCTTCCAGTTCGTCACGCCGACGCGGGCGGTGGCCGTGGTCCACTACATGGCCAGTGGCATCTCCAAGGAGGAGGTGGCGCTGGTCGTCAACGGCGTGGACGTGGGCTGGGTGCCGCCGGACGTGAACGCGGTGACGGAGCGCGGGCTGGAGCAGATTCTCCCGCCCTCCGCGCTGAAGCGGGGTGAGCTCAACTCCATCGTCTTCGACAACGTCCGCAACCCGCCGGGGCAGGACACCTGGCGTGTGTGGAACCTGCGCCTGGAAATCATCCCGGTGCCGGAGTTGCCGCAAGACGAGCTCCTCGCGAAGGCGCGTCAGTACGTGGTCGCGGGCGCCCGGTTCTATGAGTCGCGCGACGTCGGCGCGGAGAACCTCTTCAAGGCGTGGCAGCAGTACCGCTTCGCTTGGGTGACGCTGGAGGCGCTGGACACCAAGCCTGACATCTATCAGGACGTGCGTTTCCAACTCGGCGAGGTAGCAACCGAGCTGGACCACAAGTGCAGCCAGCTGATGCTCGATTTCCAACGCAGCGTACAGTACCGGAATGCGCGGACGGCTCGGGCCGCGTTGCAGGAAATGGGTCGACGCTTCCCTACGGCCGAGCATCGCTGCCACAATCTAGGTTTGCAGTTGGCTTACGAGCACGAGCTGTAGGCGCGTGCTCACTTCGACAGGAAGTCGGTGATTCGCATGTCCAACGGTTCCCCTCCGGCACGCCGCCGGCCCCCTTCTGGGGCGCCCTCGGGTGGGACCGGGTCCCGTCCCGCCGTGCGCAGGACGTCCGCCCGGCCCGCGCCTGCCCCCGTCGCCGCCGCCCGGCTCATTTGCATCGCTGGCCCCAAGGACGGTGAGGAGTTTGCCCTGTCCGAGGAGGAGTACGTCATCGGTCGAGCGACCGATAACGCCATCTGCATCCCGGACACCTCCGTGTCCCGCAAGCACGTCATGGTGCGGAAGTCGGGAGCGGGCTGGGCGGTGAGCGACCTGGGCTCCGGCAACGGAACGCTCATCAACGGCGACGTCGTCAACGAGGAGACGCCGCTGGCCAACGGTGACGTCATCACGTTGGGCGACACGGAGCTGCGCTTCGAGGACGTGGCCAACTCCACGATGATGGTCGGCGCGCCGGCCCCCGGGCCGCGTCCTCGGCCGGGGGCCTCTGGTAGCCGCGGCGCGGTGCCGCCCCGTCCGGGGCCTCGCGTCGAAGGGGGTCGCGTGCGCAGTGCGCGCGCGACGGCGGCCACGGCGCCTACCCCCGAGGAGCTGAAGAAGAAGAAGCTCATCACGCTGGGGGTGGCGGGCGCGGTGGTGGTGCTGTTCGCGGGCTTAGGCGTGGTGCGGATGAACGTCCAGAAGCAGCAGGCGGTCGCCGCGGAAGAAGCCCGTCAGGGCAAGAGCCACCGGGAGCGGCTGGGCAGCCTGTTCCAGGACGCCAAGAACCTGGTTCGCGAGGGCAAGTGGGTCGAAGCGAAGGCGAAGCTGGAGGAGCTCCAGACCGAGGCCCCGGGCTACCCGGGTGTGGCGGACTACCTCGGGCACGCCGCGCGCGAGATTCCCGTCCAGGAGAAGCTGACGGCGGCCAAGGAGGCCCTGGCGAAGAAGGAGCTGGGCAAGGCCGGTACGCTGCTGGCCAGCGCGGGAGAGAGCCAGTTTCTCTACGAGCAGGTGAACTCGACGAAGCGCGCGCTGTCGGAGGCCGCGGACACGCGCACGCGCGAGGCGCGCAAGCTGCTGGATGAGAATCAGCTCGACATGGCCAAGGCCATCACCGAAGACATCCTGGTGGCCTTCCCGGAGCATCGCGACGCCAAGCTCATCAACGAGCAGGCGGCGCAGGCCATCATCGTCCGGGACACGCCCAGGCCCGTGGTCCAGGGGCCGGCCCCCAAGCCGTGGGAGCCCGCGGTTGACCGCTTCCGCGACGGAGACATGTCCGGAGCGGTGGCCATCCTCAACGCGTGCATGGCGCGCACGCCGCAGTGCAAGAAGGTGCTCGGGCAGGTGACGGAGTTCGGCAACCTCTACAAGCGGCTGGAGGACCTGGACGCCCGGGGCCTGTCGAAGCTGATGTCGCTGGACAAGGACATCACCGGCGGCCGCCCTAGCAAGATGGCGCGCAACGCGGGGACGCGGGCGGCCACCATCTTCTACAAGGGCGCCACCGCGGCGAAGGCGGCGGGGCAGTGGAGCCGCGCCATGGACTACTCGCGCAAGGCGCTGCAGGCGGACCCCGGGCACGCGGGCGCCACCAACATCATCAGTGAGCTGAAGGCGAAGGCGAAGGACGTCTACCTCCAGGCCTACTCCTTGAAGGACGGGAGCCCCGAGGAGGCCCTGCCCAAGTTCAAGGACGTGGTGGCCATGACGCCGCCGGATGACGAGTACCACGAGAAGGCGAAGACCTGGGTCGAGAAGCTGTCCCGATGACCCGGCGCAAGGTGGGAGGCGGCACGCTGCCGCCAGTGGGCCTGCAGGGTGACCTGTTTGGCAGTGGCGCCTCCACGCCTCGTGCAACTGGCGCGGCGCGGAAGGCCGCGGCGCCGCCGAAGCCTCCTCCGCCTCCGGTGGACGAGGACGGCACCTCGCTGCTGGGTCCGATGGAGGGCGCGCCGCCTCCGCCGCCCAAGCCCGAGCGCGTGGTGCTGTCGGTGGGGGAGCTGACCCGCCAGCTCAAGCAGACGCTGGAGTCGCGCTTCGCTCGCGTCATCGTGCGCGGCGAGGTGACGGGCTTCCGCGGGCCCAACGCGCGCGGCCACTGGTACTTCTCGCTGAAGGACGCGGGCGCGGCCATCGACACGAAGGTGTGGGCCTCCATGGCGGCCCGCTTGCGCTTCGCGCTGCGCGACGGCATGGAGGTGATTGCCGAAGGCAGCGTGGACCTGTACGAGCCGCAGGGCCGCTACAGCCTCATCGTTCAGCGGCTGGAGCCGGTGGGCGAGGGCGCGCTGGCGCTGGCCTTCGAGCAGCTCAAGGAGCGGCTGGCCCAGGAGGGACTCATTGGTCCCGGGCGTGTGCGGCCCCCCAGGCCGTTGCCCTACCTGCCTCGGCGGATTGGCGTGGTGACGAGCCGGACCGGCGCGGCGCTCCAGGACTTCCTGCGCGTGCTGCATTCGCGCAACCCGCGGCAGAGCGTCCTGGTGGCGGATGCGCGCGTGCAGGGCGAAGGCTCCGCCGTGGAGGTGGCTCGCGCCATCGAGCGGCTGGCTCGCACGGACGTGGACGTCATCGTGGTGACGCGCGGTGGTGGCTCGGTGGAGGACCTCTGGACCTTCAACGAGGAGCGGGTGGCGCGCGCCATCTTCGCCTCGCCGGTGCCGGTGGTGTCCGCCATTGGCCACGAAATCGACTTCACCATCTCCGACTTCGTGGCGGACCTGCGCGCGCCCACGCCCAGCGCCGCGGCGGAGCGCCTGGCGCCGGTGCTGGCCGACCTGGAGCTGACGCTGGCCACGCAGGCGGGCCGTCTGCGGCGTGCCATGGAGCGCCGGGTGTTGGAGCTGCGCGAGGAGCAAGGGCAGCTCGCGTCGCGGCTGGAGGACCCTCGGCGGGCCATCAACCACCAGCGGCTGCACCTGTCCGAGCAGGTGGAGTCGATGATGCGCGTGCTGCGGCCAGCCGTGCGGGGGCACCGCGAGGAGCTGCGGTCGCTGACCGAAAGGCTGCAGCGGGCGCGTCCCCAGGCACGGCTGGGGGAGCAGCGGGCGCACCTGTTGAAGCTGGCCATGCGGCTGTCGGAGGCGGTGCGCGCAGGTGTGGCGACGCGGCACGGGGCGCTGGCGACGGCACGGCTGGGGCTCGAGAGGGCGTCACCGGCGGCCCAGGTGTCCCGTGAGCGCGCCCGGCTGGCCGCGCACCGGGCGCGGCTGCTGGCGCTCCAGCAAGGGGCCCTGGCGGATGCACAGAAGCGTTTCCAGCGTCTGGAGGGACGTCTGGATGCCATGAGTCCGTTGAAGGTGATGTCCCGCGGTTATTCGGTGGTGTTCCGACAGCGCGATGGCGCGGTGGTCCGCACTGGCGCGGATGTCCAGGTGGGAGAGCGCCTGGGGCTGAAGCTCGCGTCGAACGGGGCGAAGTCGCTCGGGGGATGTGAAGAAATCGAAGCCACCGTCACGGCGGTGAAAGGGCCGGTGGACTGCTGACGGGCCACCCTCTAGAGTCCCGCGCCCCATGCGGGGAGGTGGATGGAAGTGGCGAAGTCGGACAAGGCGCCCAAGGCGGACAAGGTAGCGGAGGCCGAGGTCCCCGAGCAGTACGGGGACGTGGTCTCCCGGCTCGAGGAGACGGTGGGCCGGCTGGAGAGCGGCAATCTCTCTCTGGAGGACTCGCTCAAGGCCTTCGAGGAAGGCATCCGGCTGGTGCGCCGGGGCGAGAAGCTGCTCACCGAGGCGGAGCAGCGCATCGAACAGCTCCTGCTGGACGAGGACGGAAACGACGTGGTGGCGCCCCTGTCGGTCGCCGCGCGTCCGGCGGCGCCCGCGCCCGCGGCCCCTCGGGCCCCTACTCCTCGCCCGCCCCCGGAGGATGACGTCCCGTTCTAGGTGCTCGGGCGCGTCCATTCCGGCATGTCGAAGCTGAAAATCACCATTGTCGATGATGACCGCGACACGCGGGAGCTGCTGGCGGCGGCCCTGGAGTACGAAGGCTTCGCCGTCACCATGGCGGCCAACGGCCTGCGGCTCATCGCGTCGCTCCAACTGCACCGGCCGCATGCCATCCTCCTGGACGTGAACATGTCCTGGATTGATGGCTTCGAGCTGTGCCGGGCGGTGAAGAAGAACGAGCAGTTCCGGGACATTCCCGTCATCTTCATCAGTGGCCGCGGGGAGCCCGAGGACAAGCGGCACGGCATGGCGGTGGGCGCCGCGGACTACTTCGTCAAGCCGCTGGACATGGACAAGCTCGTCAGCCGCATTCGCGAGCTTGTGCCCGCGCAGATTCCATAAGAGGAGCACGGACGCTCGTGGCAACGTTTCAACTGAACTCCTTCCTGGCCGCTCAGCAGGCGCGCGTCGAGGCCCTGCTGAACGAGCGCGTGGCGCGGCTCGGGCCTTCCGGGACGCCGCCGCAGCTCGCGGAGGCCATGCGCTACTCCCTGCTGGCCGGCGGCAAGCGCCTGCGCCCGGTGCTCTGCCTGGCCTTCGCGGACCTCGTGGCGCGCGGAAGCGCCGTATCGGCGGTGGCGGGCGACGCGGCGTGCGCGCTGGAGTACGTGCACACGTACTCGCTGGTGCATGACGACCTGCCGGCGATGGACAACGACGACTACCGCCGGGGCCGGCTCACCAACCACAAGGTGTACGGCGAGGCCATGGCCATCCTGGCGGGTGACGCGCTGTTGACGGAGGCCTTCACGCTGGTGGCCAGTGGGCCGGAGAGCATGCGCGCCGCGCTGTGCCGGGAGCTGGCGGTGGCCTCGGGCGCGGCGGGCATGGTGGGCGGGCAGGTGCTGGACACCGCCGAGGACCGGCCGTCCGCGCTGGACTACCTCATCCGGATGCACCGCATGAAGACGGGCGCCCTCATCCGGGCCGCGTGCCGCATGGGCGTGCTGGCCAGCGGTGGAGACGCGGACGCATTGGCGCGCGCGGACACCTACGGTGACGCGGTGGGGCTGGCCTTCCAGATTGCCGATGACGTGCTGGACGTGACGGCCACGGCGGCGGAGCTGGGCAAGCCCGCGGGCGCGGACGCCGCGGCCGGGCGCTTCACCTTCCCGGCGGTGGTGGGCCTGGAGGCGTCGCGGACGCTGGCGGACCAGAAGGTGGCCGAGGCCATCGCGGCCGTACGCCCTCTGGAAGGCGAGGACGGGCCGCTGGCGGCGTTGGCGCGCTACACGGTGGAGCGGAAGTCCTAATGTCGGAGTTGCTGTCACGCATCGGCTCGCCCTCGGACGTCCGCGCACTTCCCGAGGAGGCACTGCCGCTCCTGTGCCAGGAACTGCGCGAGGACATCATCTCCATCTGCGGCCGCGTGGGGGGCCACCTGGGGGCCTCCCTGGGCGCGGTGGAGCTCATCGTCGCGCTGCACCGCGTGTTCCATTCGCCGCAAGACGCGCTGCTGTTCGACGTGGGGCACCAGACGTACGCGCACAAGCTCCTCACGGGCCGGCGTGACCGCATGCACACGCTGCGGCACGCGGGCGGCATCGCGCCGTTCCTGGACCCGCGGGAGAGTCCTCACGACGCGCTGCTGGCTGGGCATTCATGCACGGCGGTGTCCGCGGCGCTGGGCGTGCTGGAGGGCCGGCGGCAGCAGGGGCACCGGGGCCACGTGGTGGCGGTGTTGGGCGACGGCGGCCTCACGGGGGGCCTTACATTTGAAGGGCTCAACAACGCGGGGGGGAGCTCCCTGCCGTTGGTCGTCGTCCTCAACGACAACCAGATGTCCATCAGCGCCAACGTGGGGGCCATCCCCGCGCTGCTGCGCACCCGCGAGGCGCGCGACTTCTTCGAAGGCCTGGGCTTCACCTACCTGGGCCCGGTGGATGGGCACGACCTGCCTGCGCTGATTCGCGCGCTGCGGGAGGCCCGTGCCTCGTCGCGGCCGGTGGTGGTGCACGCGCTGACGCTGAAGGGGAAGGGCTTCCCGCCAGCGGAGGCCGACACGCAGACGCGTGGACATGCCATGGGCCCGTATGAGTGGCGGGACGGCAAGCTGGTGCGCTCGCGCGGTGGCCAGCGGACCTTCAGCGAAGCCTTCGCGGCGGTGCTCGAGGACGCGATGGCCCGGGACCCACGAGTGGTGGCGGTGACGCCCGCGATGTTGGAGGGCTCGGCGCTCAACGCGCTCAAGGCGCGCTTCCCGGACCGGGTGCACGACGTGGGCATCGCGGAACAGCACGCCGTCACCTTCAGCGCGGGGCTGGCCTCGGCCGGCGCGCGGCCGGTGTGCTGCATCTATTCGACCTTCCTCCAGCGCGCGTACGACCAGATCATCCACGACGTGTGCCTGCCGGGCCTGCCCGTCGTCTTCGCCGTGGACCGCGCGGGGCTGGTGGGCGCGGATGGTGCGACGCACCAGGGCACCTACGACGTGGCGTCCCTGCGCCCGCTGCCGGACCTGCACCTGTGGTCGCCCATGGTGGGGGAGGACCTGGCGCCTATGCTGGACACTGCCCTGGCGGCGCCGCACGCCTCCGTCATCCGCTTCCCACGCGGCACGCTGCCGCCCCTGCCCGAAGGACTGGGCGCGGGCGAGGCACCGCTGCGGGGGGCTCGCTGGCTGCTTCGCGCGGAGCAGCCCCGGCTGACGCTGGTGACGTTGGGGCCTTTGGGCATCGCCGCGCTGGAGGCCGCGCGGGGCGAGCCCGGCTGGAGCGTGCTGGATGCGCGCTGCGCTTCGCCTCTGGATGAGGCCGCCTTGCTGGAGGCCGGCCGGTCCGGTCATGTCGTGGTGGCCGAGGAGGGCACTACGCGCGGCGGGTTGGGCAGCGCGGTGCTGGAGCTCTTCGCGGCGCACGGGCTGATGGCCCGCGTCCGGTTGATGGGCATGCCCGATGCGTTCGTTCCCCATGGGGACGCGCGGGTCCAGCGCGCGGAGCAGGGGCTGGACGCGGAGGGTCTGCGGCGCGCGGGCCTCGCGCTGCTGGCAGGGGGCGGACGGTGAAGCCTCGCAAGGAGCGGTTGGACGTGCTGGTGGTGGAGCGCGGACTGGCCGAGTCGCGCACCAAGGCCCAGGCGCTCATCCTGGCCGGCCAGGTGGTGGTGGGCGACCAGCGCGTGGACAAGCCCGGAACGCTGATTCCGCAGGAGGCGGAGCTGCGCCTGAAGGGCGAGGTGCTTCCCTACGTGTCGCGCGGCGGCCTGAAACTGAAGGGCGCCATCGACCGCTTCGGGCTCGACGTTCGAGGCAAGGTGGCCGCGGACATCGGCGCGAGCACCGGCGGCTTCACGGATTGCCTGCTCCAGCACGGCGCCACGCGCGTCCACGCGATTGACGTGGGCTACGGGCAGCTCCACGAGAAGCTGCGCACGGACCCGCGGGTGCGCTCGCGCGAGCGCGTCAATGCGCGCTACCTCACGGAAGAAGACCTGCCGGAGACAGTCGGCGTGGTCGTCATCGACGTGAGCTTCATCTCCCTCACGCAGGTGCTGCCGTCGGTGCTGACGTACCTGGCGCCGGGCGGGCTCTTGGTCGCGCTGGTGAAGCCCCAGTTCGAGGTGGGGCCGGACCGGGTAGGGAAGGGCGGCGTGGTGCGGGATGTCGCTGCCAGGCAGGACGCCATCGACACGGTGACGGCGTTCGTCCGCGAGCAGGGCCTGGAGGTACTCGGGTTGATGGACTCCACGGTGCCCGGGCCCGCTGGCAACGTGGAGGCACTCCTCGTCGCCAGCAGGCCCTGAGTCGCGCGCGCTACGGCCGGTAGCGGCGGTAGTCGGACAGAGGCAGCGTCTGCACCACGTCGAAGCCAGTGCGGACCCACAGCCGGCCTTCCGGGTCGATTGCACCGCCCAGGCTGCCGACCACCTGGTGGCGGAACAGCTCGCGGGCCTCGCCGCCGGACGTCTGGTCCACGGCGACGATTTCGTTGGGCAGCGTCGGCGCGCCATCCAGTCCGCGGGCCGGCGCGTTGAGCAGGAAGAGCTCCGGCGAGTTCGGCCGGCGCAGCACCTGGAGCACGTTCAGCGCGCCATTCGCGTCGATGGAGCGGTTGTCCCGGTTGCGAATCTGCCCCGACGCGTCGAGGAACCACACGCGCTGCTGGCCCACCGCGACGAGGCGCGAGGCGCCCGGGTGATAGAGGATGTGCGCCAGCGGCACCGGGAGCGCGGGGCTGGTCCACTGGAGCCGAGCGCCCTCGCACTCGTCCTGGTTCGCGGCGCACGCGATGACCTGCGACTGCTCCGAGCCGAGCTGGAGGCCCAGGAAGAGCGTGTTGCCCGTGTCGTTGAAGGCGCCCAGGGGGAGGCGCTCGTTGCGCGCGAAGGTCCGTAGCTTGTATGCGGCCCGGGCCGTTCCGCCGGCGCCCTGCTCACCCGTCTCGCCCGCGTACAGTTCGGTGACGGTGACGTCCGTGCGCGAAGCATCCGGGCCCGTGCCCAGTGAGGCGATGAGAATCAACCCGTCCGCGCGAACCAGGGGCGGAGCGATGACGCTCTCCAGCGTCGTGGGCGCGTAGAGCCACTTGACCTCGGCCACGCTCTCCGACGTGCCGTCGGGGTTGTGGGAGAGCCGGCGCACCTCGTCGATGCGGTTGACGATGATGGCGTCACCGCCCGGCAGCACAGTGAGTTGCGTGGGGCCGATGTCCGTCGTCGTGCGCGCGGTGATGCGCAGGTCGGCGTCCACGGCGAAGGCGCCCACGTTCGGGGTCCACACCCAGCGCTTGCCGCTGATGGGGTTGCGCTCGGTGATGACCGTCTCGGGGGTGCAGGCGATGGGCATTCCGACAGTGCCCGTCACCTTGCCGCTGAGGTTCACGCGGTACAGCGTGGAAATCTCCGTCGGCGGGACGCCGCAGCCCAAGAAGGTCGGGTTGGCGCTGGTGCCGTCGATGACGAAGTGGTCGGTGACGACCTGTCCGGCGTTCTGCGGCTCCACGATGCGGCGCTGCACCGGGAAGTAGGAGACAGGGGCGGGCTGCGAGCGATTCGTACGCCCGTCAGAGCACGTGGCCACCGCGTTCAACGACAGGTTCGCGGCCAGGCCCGCTGTGGCGTAGGGAATGTCGTTGCGCTCCAGCGTCAGCGTCATGGTGCCGCCGCTGTGCGGGAAGGTCCGGAGCAGGGTCTCCCGGTCATTGACGTTGAGCGTCGAGCCGCCCTCGCAGCCGGACACCGTGACGATGACCTGGAGCTTGTCGTCGGAGATGATGCTCGCGGGCACCGTCAGGGCGACCTGGGGGGGATCCGGCGTGGGAGGGGGCGGTTCACTGCCGCCACAGGCGGCGGCCAGGCTGCCGGCGACGATGAGTGCGGAGCGCCGCGCGCGCCGCGTCAGGGAGGGGTGGGCCATGGCGCCGACTCTAGCCGGTACGCGGCGTCCCAGGCATCCAGGCCCGTTTGCCGGAGAGGCCCGAACCGATTCTCTCTCCCCCCTGGGTGCGGAACGTCCCCCAATGTCCGCGGGCTGTGGTAGTTCCGCCCGCGCCGTTGGGACCTTGTGCGGTGGGCGGCGTCACAGCGCCAGGGATGCGCCAGGAAGTTGCATGTGCAGCCCCACTGGCGCCTGATGGGCGGTAGGCAGGGCGGGCGGCCGTGCGCGGTCCGCGGGTGATTGGGAAGTGACGTCCATCGTGTACGCTCGGCTCCCGGAGGGCTTGGGGGCGGCGGGGACCGACGTGGCCACATCCTCCCACCCATGCCCGCCGTTCTGGCTCCAGGGCGTGTTCAGCGGCATGATCGGGATCCGAACCATGAACTCTTTCGCACGCAGCGGGTTTTTGCAGCCTCTCTACCCGGCGCCATGCCGCCGGGTCTGGGGTTCACCGTGAGAGTCGAGATGCAGGCTGATCAGCGGGGGCGCGTGCTGGTGGTGGCCGCCAAGGAGGCGGGCGATGCGCTCATGGAGCGGCTCACGTCGAGCGGCTACCAGTGTGCGTCGGCGGAGAAGGAGAGCGGTCTGGCCCAGGTCGCGGACACGTTGCAGCCAGAGGTCGTCCTGCTGGCGGTGACGGCGAAGCGGGCCGCGGAGATGCTGGAGTCGCTGCGCAAGGTGGACCGGCTCCAGCGCCTGCCGGTGCTGGTGGACCTGGGCCGCGCGCGCTCGGCGGAAGCTTTCAAGCGGCTGGCGGTGGACGATTGGATCCGCAGCGCCGACGAGGTGGTGCCCCGTCTGGAGGCCGCCTTGCGCGCAGGCCGGCTGCGTGACCGGGAAGAGCGGATCCGCCTGCGGATGGGGATGCTGCTGGAAATCACCCAGGCGGCCACCAGTTCGCTCGAGCTGGAGGAGATACTCCGCATCGCCGTGGACAAGGTCGGCCGTGTCACCGGGACGGACCGTTGCTCCGTGGTGCTGGTGGAGGGCAGCCATGCCCGCACCGCGAAGGTGGTGGCCACGCAGGAGGACCCGAGCCTCGTCCAGTTGGACATCGAGGTGATGCGCTACCCGGAGCTGCGCCGCGCGCTGGAGACGCGGGAATCGGTGGTCATCGAGGAGGCGCAGCGCGACCCGCTGATGGCGGAGGTCCGCACCAACATCCTGCCGCTGGGCGTGAAGTCCATCCTGGTGCAGCCCCTCATCTGTCAGGGCGACCTGCTGGGGGCGCTGTTCCTACGGGTCTCGCGCGCTGACGCGTCGTTCGGCCGGGACGAGCAGGAGTTCGCCCAGGCAGTGGCCGGCGTGCTGGCCAACTCCATCCGCAACGCGCGCCTGCACACCGCGGTGAAGAAGAAGCGCGAGGACCTGGAGGAGGCCTACGTCCAGCGCTACCAGGAACTGAACGAGGCCAACCGCCGGCTGAAGGAGCTCAACCGGCTCAAGGACGAAATCATCGCGGTGTGCAGCCACGACCTGCGCGCGCCGCTTCAGGTGCTCCTGGGGCACGGCCGGCTGTTGCAGGAGGGGCCGCTGGAGCCGCAGCAGCGGCAGTCCTCCGAGGCGATGATTCGCCAGGGAAAGAAGATTCTCGGCCTGGTGGAGTCGCTGCTGGAGAAGGGCAAGGGCGAGGCGGCGCGGCTGTCCATCGAGCCTCGCGTCCTGGACGTGGCGCAGCTATGCCGCGACGCCGTCAACGAACTGGAGATTCTCGCCGCGGACCGGGGCGTGTCCCTGCGCGCCGACTGCCCGGACAGCCTGATGCTCATCGGTGACGAGGTGAAGCTGCACGAGGTGCTGCAGAACCTCATCACCAACGCCATCCACCACGCGCGCCAGGACGGTGAGGTGGTGGTGAGCACCCAGCGCTTGGGCCGCCCGGATGGGGACGCGGCCAAGGTGTGCGTGCAGGACGACGGCGTGGGTATCCCGCCGGACGAGCTGCACCTCGTCTTCGACCGCTACCGCCACGGTGGCAAGGGTGGGACCGGCCTGGGGCTGGCCATCTGCAAGGAGTTCGTGGAGCTGCACGGCGGTGAAATCTGGGCGGAGAGCCCGCCGGACACCGGTTGCATCTTCGTCTTCACGCTGCCGCTGGCGCAGGAAGCGCCGCGCAACCCGCGCCCGCCGCCCGCCGCCGCGTCCACGCCGCAGGAGCAGCCGCGCGTGCTGGTGGTGGAGGACGAGCCGGAGATCGCCGCGGTGCTGTCGGAGGTGCTGCGCTCCAAGTACCGCGTGGAGGTGGCGCGCGACGGCGCGGAGGGCCTGGCCCGGGCGAAGGCCCAGCGGCCGGACCTGGTGGTCATGGACGTGTTCCTGCCCAAGCTGGACGGTCTGGACGCGGCCATGGCGCTCAAGTCCTCGACGGACACCGCGCGCATCCCCGTCATCCTGCTGTCCGCCCACCAGGGTGTGGCGGAGAAGGTCCGCTCGCTCAACCTGGGCGCGGTGGACTACATGAGCAAGCCGTTCAACGCGGTGGAGCTGCTCAACCGCACCGAGCGCGCCCTCAAGCTGCGCCAGGGTGAGCGCGAGCAGCAGGAGAAGGAGAAGAGCAGCGCCTTGCAGCGGCGCACCGGCAGCGACCCCGCCACGGGCCTGCACGACCGGCGCGGGCTGCTGCTGCGGCTGGAGCAGGAGGTGGCGCGCAGCCGGCGTTACCACCGCGCGCTCAGCCTCGCCGTGCTCCGGCCCGACCGGCCGGTGGAGCCGGTGCCGTCCAA
The DNA here is from genome assembly GCF_006518205.1 of Myxococcus sp. CA005. Classification (NCBI taxonomy): domain Bacteria; kingdom Pseudomonadati; phylum Myxococcota; class Myxococcia; order Myxococcales; family Myxococcaceae; genus Myxococcus; species Myxococcus sp. CA005. The sequence continues at coordinate 29,063 of NZ_SRLV01000008.1, forward strand.
CATCGCCGATGTCATGCGCAAGCGGGTGCGCCACCCGGATGCCATCTCCCACCTGGGCGGAGGTGTGTTCGCCGTCGTCCTGCCGGAGTGCCAGGCGGAGGCGGCGCGCGCCGTCATCAGTCGCATGTTGCCGGATGTGGAGAAGGCGACGGACACGGAGTATCGGTCGGCGGTGGCGGACGTGAGCCAGGACAGCGACTCGGTCGAGAAGCTGCTGGAGAAGCTGGGCGCGCCGGCCCCCGAAGAGACCTGAGGTGACTGCGCGCGGGACGGGCTCACGCTAGACTCATGCTCGCGTGCGCCCCTCTCGCCTCCTCGTGTCCGCCCTGTTGGCCGTCCTCGTGGCGCCGGGTGTGTCCGCGGCCGCCCCGTCACGGCGGCCGCGCGTGGACCCGGAGGCCATGCGGGAGGCCATCGACGCGGGCTCCACGGACGAAGGCCGCTACGCCTCCTCCGCCAGCTACACGAACTATCTCCAGTCCCGGCTGAAGCACCATGCCGGGGACCACCGGGGCGCGGTGGACGCGCTGCGGCTGGCCCTGGCCACGGATGATGGGAACCCGCTGCTGCTCACCCGGCTGGGGGAGGAGTACGCCCGTCTGGGTGATTTGACGCGCGCGGAGCGCGAGCTGCGCCGGGCCGTGCTGCGCGCCCCCGCCTACTACCCCGCGCACGTGCTCCTGGGCCGCGTTCTCACGGAGTCGAAGCGGTTCGCGCGGGCCCGCCTGCACCTGCGGCGCGCGGTGACCCTCAAGCCTCGCGAGCCGGAGGCGTATCTCGTCCTGACCCAGCTCCACCTGGAGATGGGTGCCCCGGACGAAGCGGTGAAGGTGGTGGACGCGCTGGCGCTGGCGCTGCCGGGGGAGGCCTCGGGGTACCAGCGCTTGGGGTTGGCGCTGGCGGAGCGGGGCGACACGGCGCGCGCCGAGCGCCTGCTGGTAGAGGCCGCCACCCGGGCCCCGGGTGACGTGGACGTGCTGACGGCGCTGGCGCAACTGTACGAAGACACCGGCCGGCCCGTGCAGGCGGAGGAGTCCCTGGCTCGGGCGCTGGAGCGGGACCCGGACAGCCGCGAGGTGCTGCTGGGCGCCGGACGCGCGGCGCTGAAGGCGGGCTCCGCCGTCCGGGCGCGGGCGTACTTCGACCGGCTGTTGTCCCTCTCCTCCGAGCCGGAGATGCCGGTACGGGTGGCCTTCAGCTACCTCGCCGCGCGCGAGCCCAGGGCGGCCGCGGAGGTGCTGGAGGCGGCGCGCCGGGGGGACCATGCGGACCCTCGGCTGGCCTACTACGCGGGGCTCGTCCATGAGCGGATGCGCCGCTTCGCCGACGCGGCGGAGGCCTTCGCTGGTGTGCCCGCTGAGGCGGATGTCTACGCCGACGCGCGCCTGCGCCGAGCCCGCAGCCTGTCGCTCCTGGGCGAGCACTCCCGGGCCCTCACGCTCTTCCGGGCCGCGATGCAGGAGTCGCCAGCGGACGTGGAAGTCCGGATGCAGTTCGCCCGGGCCCTGGAGCGCGGCGGCACGCCGAACCGCGCGGAGCTGCTCCTTCGCGAGGGCCTGTCCGCCGGTCCCTCCGCGGCGTTGTATGACGCCCTGGCCGCCACGCTCCACCGACAGGGCCGGGGTCGCGAAGCACTGACACTGCTTCGCGGGGCGGTGGCCCGCTTTCCCCGGGACGAAGACCTGCTGTACGTGCTGGGCGCGGCCCATGAGCGACAGGGCGACGTGACGGGCGCGCTGGCCCGCATGCGGGCGGTGCTGGCTGTGTCACCGGACCACGCCGCCGCGCTGAACTTCCTGGGCTACCTGCTGGCGCAGGCGGGGCAGAACCTGGACGAGGCCGAGCGGCGCGTGCGGCGGGCACTGGAGCTGCGGCCGGACACCGGGGCCTACCTGGACTCACTGGGCTGGGTGTACTTCCGGCGAGGGGACTACGCCCGGGCCGTGGACGCGCTGGAGCGAGCCTCCACGCTGGCTCCGGATGAGCCCGTCATCCTCGAACACCTGGGAGACGCCTATCAGCGGGTGGCGAGGACGGACGACGCCGCGGCGGTCTGGCGGCGCGCCCTGGAAGTGCTGACGCTGGATCCTGAGTCCGCCGAGCCACCCGGCCAGCGCGCCGCGTTGGAGCGCAAGCTCAATGCGCTACCCACGCGTGCGCCAGACCGCTAAGTTGGTGGGCCTATGGCGCGTAGCGACGAGGGCTTCTTTCCCGGCAGGGACGGGACACGACTGTACTGGAAGTCCATCCTTCCAGACGCCGAGCCTCGCGCGCATGTCGCGGTGGTGCACGGGTATGGTGACCACTTCGGGCGCTATGGCTTCGTGACGGACGCACTGCTGGCGGACGGCTTCGCGGTCCACGGCTTCGACTACCGGGGCCACGGTAAGGCCGACGGGCGCCGGGCCTACTGTGAGAAGTGGCCGGACTACCTGGAGGACCTGGAGGTCTTCTGGGAGCGGGTGCGCGCGGTGTCGGAGGGCAAGAAGGCCTTCGTGCTGGCGCACAGCCACGGCGGCCTGATGTCGGCGACGTGGGCTTCCAGCCGGCGGGTGGAGGGGTTGACGGGGCTGGTGCTGTCGGCGCCGTACCTCAAGCTGGCCATCACCCCTCCGGCCTCGAAGCTGATGGCCGCGCGCGCGGTGGGCAAGCTGGTGCCATGGCTGAGCATCTCCTCCGGACTGAAGGTGGAGGACCTCACCCATGACACCGACGTGCAGCGGGCCACCCGGGAGGACCCGCTCCATCAGGCCATCGCCACGCCACGGTGGTTCGTCGAATCCACCCGGGCGCAGGGTGAGGCCGTGCTGCTGGCGCCGAAGATTCAAGTGCCGCTGTTCGTCCTGTGTGGCGCGGAGGATGGGGTGGCCGCTCCGGCGGCGGCGCGGGAGTACTTCGAGCGGGCGGGGTCGCCGGACAAGAAGTTCAAGGAGTACCCCGGAATGCGGCATGAGCCGCTCAACGAGGTGGGCCGTGCGGAGGTATTCCGGGATATCTCCGGCTGGATCTCCGCGCATCTCTGACATAATCAGGTCGCCCGGCTCCTAGGGAGGAGCTGGCGCTGGGTGAGGTCACCGCATGGCAACGGGTGAAACGGGCATCATCGGCAAGGGCATCGTCATCAAGGGCAACCTCACGGGAGGTGGGGACCTGGTGATCGAGGGACGTGTGGAGGGGCAGATTGCCCTGAAGAACCACCTCACCATCGAGAGCACCGGCAAGGTGCAGGCGGACATCCGCGCCGAGGAGTTGACCATCAACGGCGAGGCCAGCGGCAACATCGACGCCTCGTCGCGCGTGGCCATCAACGCCTCGGCCAAGGTGGCCGGCGACATCAAGGCACCTCGCGTCGTCATCGAGGACGGGGCTGTGTTCAACGGCTCCATCGAGATGGACGTACGGCTTCCTGACGACATTTGAGCTTCACGCCGCGCACGGCACGGCACACACCTTTCGAGAGGCGGACAACACTCATGGCGAATACGGTCATTGGCTCGAGCATCGTCATCGACGGGGAAATCTCCGGCGACGAGGACCTGGTCATCCAGGGCACCGTGAAGGGGAAGATTTCCCTCAAGGAAAGCCTCTACGTGGAGGGCAGCGGCGTCGTCGAGGCCGACATCGAGACGCAGAACGTGGAGATCGCCGGTCGCGTCACGGGCAACATCGTCGCCAGCGACAAGGTGGAGCTGAAGACGGACTGCCGCGTGGTGGGAGACATCAAGGCGCCTCGAATCCTCATCGCCGACGGTGCCTCCTTCAAGGGCAACGTCGACATGGACATGAAGGAGCGCTGATTCGTGGCCACCGCGAAGGAGCTCTCAGCGAGCAGCAACGTCGACAACACCGTGGTGGGGCCTTCCATCCTCATCAGCGGCCGGTTGACGGGCGACGAGGACCTCACGGTCCGAGGGCGCGTCGAGGGTGAGCTGACGCTCAGCCGCACCCTCATCGTGGAGCCTTCGGGCGTGGTGAAGGCCAACGTGGCGGTGAAGAACGCCATCGTCAGCGGCGTGGTGGTGGGCAACATCAACGCCACCGAGAGCGTGGAGCTCACCCGCGAAGGCCGCATGGTGGGCGACATCCGCGCCCCGCGCGTCATCATCGTCGACGGGGCCAGCTTCCGTGGCCGCGTGGACATGGGGGACGTGGAGCCGGGACGTCTGCCGGCCGAGCGCCCCGCGGTGGTCCGCCCCACGGCGGTGACCCGTCCCACGGCGACACCCGCGCGTCCGACGATTCCGGCCGCACGGCCCATGCCTCCTCCGCCGCCGTCGCGGCCCACGCCTCCTCCTCCGCCCGCGCGCCCCTCGGCGCCTCCCGCGGTGACGCGCCCCTCGGCGCCCATCACCCGTCCGGGGTTGGGTGGCCTGGGAAGCAAGCCGCTGCCGCCGCCTCCGCCGACCCGCGTGGAGCGGGCGGAGCCGCAGGCTGGGCAGGCGGGCTCTGCTGAGCCGCCAACGCCAGTCCTGGTGGGTGCTGGCGCGAAGAAGAAGGTCGTGGTGAAGAAGAAGACCCGCTAGCGCGCACCGCCCGCGCCGCCAGTCGTTGGCGGTGCGGGCGCGTGGGCTTTTCAGGGGTGCCACCATGGACGCCGAGCACAGGGTTGATGGACAGGATGGGACGGCGGGTGCTGGGCCCGAAGGTGGCTCGCAGGCGCCGTCCGGGCAGGACGGCGGCCAGGGCGGTGCCGTGAGCGCCGAGCTGCACGCTTCGGGGGGCCCCTCGGGGCCGCAGGGCGAGCACAGGCGCGAGGACGCGTCACCGGAGTCCGGTGGTGAGCACCGAGCCGAGGGCACGCCCCCCGCCGAAGGTTCAGAACAGCGAGCTGAGGGCACGCCTGCCGCCGAAGGTTCGGAGCAGCGAGCCGAGGGCAAGCCTTCCGAGCAGGGCGTTGCGCAGCGCGCCGAGGACACGCCTTCGGAACAAGGCGAGCCCCAGAACGCCGGCTCTGCACAGGGGCAGGGCGGTGAGCCTCCTGTCGCCAGTGGCGACACTCAGGGTGAGGGCGAACGGCCGCACAACGCGGGCGGGGAAGCGCCGGGCTCCGCGGACGCCTCCGGAAGCGAAGGTTCGAAGGACCAGGCAGGTTCGCAGGAAGGTGGACTGCAGGCCGAGGGCACCACGTCCCAGGGGCAGGCAGAGCCACCTGCCAAGGATGCGTCTCATGCGCAGGGCGAGCACCAGGCCGTGAGTGATTCCCACGGGCAGGACGGAAGCGAATCGGGAGGCAGGTCCGTCGCCAACGAGGAGGCGCGCGCCGAGCAGTCCCCCTCCGACGGCGAGGCCCGTGTCACGCCCGGGCTGGACGAGCGCCCGCAAGGCGCGTTCTGGACGGGGGAGGCCGACGGGGACAAATCCGGCGACTCTGACGAGGCGTCGCGGGAGGACGTCCTCCCCGAACCCGAGCAGCGGCTTTCGGGCCGGGTGACGACGGTGCTCCTGCCGCTGGAGAAGCTGCAGGACGAAAGCGCGTTCAAGCTTCGCCCGGAAGGCGACGTGTCGGGGCTGGCCACGGACATCGCGCGGCTGGGGCAGTTGTTCCCGGTGGACGTCCGCCCGGCGGGGGAAGACCGCTACCAACTCGTCTGTGGCTTCCGGCGGGTCGCTGCGCTGCGCTTCCTCAAGCGGGACGCCGTGCAGGCGCGGATCCACTTGCGGCTCTCGGACGAGGACGCGCTGGTGATGTCGCTGGCGGAGGCGATTCACGCCACGCCGGTGGGCCCGGAAGTCCTGGAGGCGAAGCGCGACGAGCTCGAGGCGCAGGGGCGCTTGAGCGCGGCCGTGCGCGACATGCTGGAGAAGGCGCTCGCCACTGAGGACACACTGGCGCCGGAGGGCGTCGAAGAGGAGATTGACGCCGACGAGCTGGCGCAGGAAGTGGCGCAGCGGCTTGGGGCCATCAATCAAGACCTCTCGCTGCTGGCGGACGTGTTCGCCGCGCTGGATGAGTCGCGCAAGGCGGAGCTCCTGATGCAGCTCCGCTACTCGTCCGAGCTGGTCACCTATCTGGAGGGGCTGTAAGCCATGGCGGAACCTCTCGTGCGCGACCGTGCCCGGCTGTTGGAGCTGCTCACCGAGCGCTCCTTCGAGCAGCGCCGCGTGGTGCTCTCGTCCGGCAAGGAGTCGGACTTCTACATCGACTGCAAGCGCACGGCGCTGCTGGCCGAGGGCCACTTTCTCATTGGCCGGCTGTTCCTGGATGCCATCCGGCGCGAGGCCCCGGAGGCCGTGGGCGTGGGCGGACTGACGCTGGGTGCCGACCCGCTGGCGTCCGCGGTGAGCCTCACTGGCTACCTGTCCGGCACGCCGCTGGCGGCCTTCATCGTGCGCAAGGAGCCCAAGGGGCACGGCACGGGGCAGTGGATTGAAGGCCTGAGCGGGCTGGGGCAGGGCGCGGCGGTGGCCATCGTGGAGGACGTCGTCACGACGGGAGCCTCCACGCTGAAGGCCATCGAGCGGGCCCAGTTGGAGGGCCTGAAGGTGCTGGGCGCCTTCGCGCTGGTGGACCGGTTGGAGGGTGGGCGTGAAGCCGTGGAGGCCTCGGGTCACCGGCTCCACACGCTCTTCACCCGCAAGGACTTCATTCCGTGAGGCGTCCGTTTCTCACCGCGGCGCTGCTGGGGCTGCTCGCGGGCTGTGTCACCACGCCGCCCACCGCCATCAGTGATCCGCCGCCGTCGCTGCCGGACGAGCACGCGGAGCATTCCTACCGGAAGATTCTCGCGCGCTACACGGGACAGAAGGAAATCTACGACGGCTTCGACACGCGCGTGTTCGCGGGCGTGACGCTGCAGACGCTGTCCTTCCGCGAGGCGCGCGTGCATCGCCAAGCCGCCTTCCAGCAACTGCCCACGGTGAAGGTGGAGCAGATGCTCGCCGAGGAGCAGGCGAAGGCCGCGCAGGCCCACGAGTTCTTCCTGGGCGTGCACTTCAACGACTTCGTCTACGCCGACTTCGACTACAAGCACTCCATCTGGCGCCTGGCGCTGGTGACGCCCGCTGGCGAGGTGACGCCCTCGCGCATCCGCCGGCTGGGCCGGGTGAACATGCAGACGCGGGCGTACTACCCGTACACGTCGATTTTCTGGGTGGGGTGGGAGATTCAGTTCCCCACGCAGATGTCTGATGGGAGCCCCGTCATTCCGCCCGGCACGGAGACGGTGACGTTCCGCATGGCCTCGTCGTTGGGCAAGGCGGACATGCAGGTGAGCGCGCAGTAGCGCAGCTCACGTCTGGCTAGAGCGCTTCAGCCACTTCTCGGCGGGGGGCATCGTCGGGCCCGCCAGCAGCCGGTCCACCAGGGCCGTGGGCGACGCGCTCACGGCGAAGGGCACGGCCTGCTCCAGGGGGACGAAGCCTTCCTCCGCGTGATGCCGCGCCATGGCCAGCAATGGCTGGAAGAAGCCGCGCGTGTCCAGCAGTCCCATGGGCTTGCGGTGCAGGCCGAGCTGGGCCCAGGTCACGATTTCGAAGAGCTCGTCCAGCGTTCCAAAGCCTCCGGGCAGGGCGATGAACGCATCCGAGCGCTCCGCCATCAGCGCCTTGCGCTCGTGCATGGAGCCGACGGAGTGCAGCTCCGTGAGGCCCCGGTGGGCCAGTTCCTTGGCGCCAAGGAAGCCAGGCAGCACGCCCACGACGTTGCCACCAGCGGCCAGCGCGCCGTCCGCCACCGCGCCCATGAGCCCCACGCTTGCGCCGCCGTAGACGAGCGTCAGTCCTCGCCGCGCCAACTCGGCGCCCATGCGTGTGGCGGCGTCCATGTACTCCGGACGCGCGCCGGGCCGGGAGCCGCAGAACACACAGACACTTCGCACTTCCATGTCAAAAGCCTCCACGCCGCTCGGGGTGGGCTGCGTAGAGCGCCACCACCAGCGAGAGAAAAAGAAGGATGGGCAGGGCGCGCGCATAGACCTGCCGCCCCATGCGCAGGGCCAATCCGCAAGGCAGGCCGAAGAGGAAGCCGCCCAGATGCCCCGCCCAGCTCACGAAGGGGAGCAGGCTGAGGACCGCCACCTGCGCCAGCCAGATGAACAAGTCCCGGCGGCCCTCGCGTGTGGCGACGGGCAGCATGGCCCCCGCCCAGCCGAGAATCATTCCGGACGCGCCCACCGTGGGCACGTCGAAGTCGAAGATGAGTGAGAAGGTGGACGCGCCCAGTGCCGTCACCAGCGACAGTCCGAAGAAGCGCAGGCTGCCGATGCCTCGCTCCAGCGTGAAGCCGAGCGTCACCACCACGGACATGTTGAAGAGGAGGTGGAGGGGACTGCCGTGCTCCAGCACCGCGCCTAGCAGCCGCCAGTACTGGCCCGCCTGCACGAAGGGGCCGTACAGGCCCAGGGGCGGAATCTGCATCCGCCCGTGCTCGCTCCGGACCACCTGGGAGATGGGCAGGACCTGCTCCGCCAGGAAGAGCGACACCGCGCAGGCGATGATTGCGTAGCACACCCAGGGGCGCGGCTGCGGTGGGCCTGGCATGGGTGAGCCAGGGGGCTGCGCGCCGGTGCCTTCACCGCCCGAGGCGGAGGAGGGTGCATCGAGAATGCGTCGTGGACGGGAAGACATTCGGGCTCACGGCTCCCTGGACACGACGGTGTCCCGCAACCAGCGGTGGTCGTCCGGGTGCGGGTAGTCCAGCGTGTAGTGGAGGCCGCGGCTCTCCTTGCGGCGGCTGGCGCAGTCGACGATGAGGTAGGCGACGTCGGCGATGTTCCGCAGCTCGATGACGTCGCGAGTCACCTTGAAGCGCCAGTAGTAGTCGCGAATCTCCTCGCGCAGCAGTTCCAGCCGGCGCCGCGCGCGCATCAGCCGCTTGTCCGTGCGGACAATGCCGACGTAGTTCCACATGAGCCTGCGAATCTCGTCCCAGTTGTGGGTGACGACGACGCTCTCATCCGACTCCACCGCGCTGCCCGAATCCCAGGGCGGCGGGTCCTCGGAGGGAGAGGGCTGGGCGCGCACTTCTTCGGCGGCCACCTGCACGGCGCGGTGGCCGAAGACGAGCCCTTCCAGCAGCGAGTTGGACGCGAGCCGGTTGGCGCCGTGCAGGCCCGTACAGGTGACTTCTCCGATGGCGTACAGGCTGGGCACGTTGGTGCGTCCCTCCAGGTCCGTCACCACGCCGCCGCACATGTAGTGGGCCGCCGGGACGACGGGGATGGGCTGCACCGCCATGTCGATGTTGAACGCCTTGCAGGTGGCGTAGATGTTGGGGAAGCGCTCGGCGAGGAAGGCGCGTCCCAGGTGCGTCATGTCCAGGTAGACGCAGTCGTCGCCCGTGCGCTTCATCTCCGCGTCGATGGCACGCGCCACCACGTCACGCGGCGCGAGCGCGCCCATGGGGTGGTAGCGCTCCATGAAGGACGCGCCGCTCTTGAGCTTCAGCTTGCCGCCCTCGCCGCGCAGCGCCTCACTGATGAGGAAGCTCTTGGCCTCCGGGTGGTAAAGGCACGTGGGGTGGAACTGGTAGAACTCCATGTTCGCCACCTTCGCGCCCGCCCGGTACGCCATGGCCACGCCGTCACCCGTCGCCACGTCCGGGTTGGATGTGTAGAGGTACACCTTGCCAGCGCCGCCGGTGGCCAGCACCGTCACCTTGGCCAGGAAGCGCTCGATGACGCCGTCTTCCAGCAGGGCGTAGACCCCCAGACAGCGGCTGACCCCAGGGGAGGGGACGCGCCGGTCCTGGATGAGGTCGATGGCGGCCGTCTGCGGGAAGAAGGTGATGTTGGGGGCTTCGTCACACGCGGCGAGCAGCGCGCGCTGCACCTCGCGGCCGGTGATGTCGCCCGAATGGATGATGCGGCGCGCGGAGTGGCCACCCTCGCGGGTGAGGTCGAATTCGCCGGTGATGCGGCGGTTGAACTCCGCGCCCAGGTCCGCCAGCTCCTGCACGCGGCTGGGGCCTTCCTTCACCGTGACTTCCACCGCGTCGCGGTGGCACAGCCCCGCACCCGCCACCAGCGTGTCCTCGATGTGGGACTCGAAGGTGTCAGGGGGCGCGAGCACGCTGGCGATGCCGCCCTGGGCATAGGCCGTGTTGCTTTCGAAACGGTCGCGCTTGGTGAGGATGGCCACCGTGCCATGGCGGGCCGCCTGGAGGGCGAACGAAAGACCCGCCACGCCGCCTCCCAGGACGAGGAAATCGAACCGATGGGGCATGGTGAGCAGCCTTAACGACTGTAAGTGCTGGAAACAAGGCGTTTTCTTGAGGACTTTCCCGCGGATGTCTAAGGTTCGTGGGCCGATATGCGTGCCTATTCCGCGTTCCTCTCCGTCGCCGTGCTGGCCCTGCCCTTGTCGGCGGGGGCGGATGCCATCTACCGGTACGTCGAGAAGGACGGCACCATCATCTATACGAACGTGCAGCCCTCGGGCAGCAAGCGGGCCAAGACGCTGAAGGGCACGTTCACCAAGGCCCCCGCGAAGAACACGCCGGTGGTGGGCCGCAAGCGGACCCCGCCGGAGTTGGATCCGCACATCACCGCCGCGGCGCTGCGCTACCGCATCCCGCCGGCGCTCGTGCGCGCCGTCATGCACACCGAGAGCAACTTCAACCCCAACGCGCTCAGCCACAAGGGCGCCAGCGGGCTGATGCAGCTCATGCCGGCCACGGCGACGGACATGTACGTGAAGGACATCTTCAACGAGCGCGACAACATCGAGGGCGGCGTGCGCTACCTGCGCGTGCTCGCCAACATGTTCGACGGCGACATGGTGAAGATGGTTGCCGCGTACAACGCCGGCCCCGAAGCGGTGAAGCGCTACGGTGGCAAGGTGCCCCCCTACGAAGAGACGCAGGGGTACGTGCGCAAGGTGCTCAAGCTCTACTACCACTACAAGGAGCGCGAGGCGGCCGTCTCGAGCGGCCCCAGCGAGCCCACATCCCAGAATGACGACGCGCGCGAAGGGGCGGGGGGAGACGAGCCCCGCTGATGATGAGTTCCTCCAGCAGCTCTCCCGCGGTGGCGAGCTGTTGGCCGCAGGCAGGGTCCACGAGGCTCAGCCGTTCCTGGAGCGTGCCCACCAGCTCCATCCCCGCATGGAGAAGGCGCAGAACCTGCTGGGCCTCTGCTACTTCAAGCTTGGCCTGTACGACAGGGCGGCCGAGCTGTACGAGATGCTGGTGCGCGACAACCCGGTGGACCCGACACTGCGGGTCAACCTGGGACTGGTGTACCTGAAGACGTCCGCGCTCCAGCGCGCGGCGCGCGAGTTCGAGACGGCCACTGACCTGGCCCCCGAGCACCAGAAGGCCCAGAACTACCTGGGCCTCACCCTGGCGCAGATGGGCGAGTACGGCCGCGCTCGCGAGCACTTCCTGCTCGCCGGCAGTGACGTCATGGCGGAGAAGATGTCTCGCGCCATCGCGGGGGAGAGCTACGCGAAGCCGGCCTCCGCCGCCGTGCCGCCGCTCCGAAGCGCGCCGGTGGAGCCCCTTGTCGCCGAGCCGCCGCCGCCCGCCGCCGAACCGGAGGAAGAAGAGGAGATTCGCTTCGCCGAAGACGAGGGCCCCAGTGCCCTGTCCGGCGCCTCGGCGTCCGAGGCGACGGACGCCGCGGCTGACATTGGCGTGGCGCGGGAGGCGCCTCCCGAGTCGGCCTTCGAAGAGACCGCCGACACGGTGGCCACGAGCGTGCCGCTGGCGCCCGTGCCCCTGACGCGGTTGCATCTGCGCAAGGTGCCCGCGACGTCGCTGGCGCCCACGTCTCCGGCGCCGGAGTCCTCACCCGTTCGGGACGGCGGGCGGTCGTCGCTGGCCGAACTCGCCGGCTCGGTCGTCCTTCCCGGCGCGGAGGCGTCGCGGCCCTTCTGCGCGGGGCCGGGCTGCTACACCGTGGCGGTGGAGGGGGAGCTCCTGACGCGTCTGGATGGCCTGGTGGCGCTGGCGGGGCAGCTCTCCTTCCAGCCGGAGATGAAGCGGTTCCGGGGCCGGGCCACGGACAAGTCGTTCGGGGAAGGGGCGGCGCGGATGGTGCGTGCCCGGGGGCAGGGCGTGCTCTACCTGGAGCCGGCCGCGACCCGTACTTTCCTGGCGGTGGACCTGGGCGAGGACTCCGCGTACTTCCGCGACGAGTGCGTGTTCGCCTTCGAGGAGCCGGTCATGTTCGAGAACGGGCGGGTTCCGTCGGACATCGCGCCGGACCTGGACCTGGTGCACCTGCGAGGGCAGGGCCAGGTGCTCTTGAGCCTCCCGGGGCCGCTGCGCGCGGTGGCGGTGCACCAGGAGCAGCCGGTGACGGTGCCGCTGACGCACCTGGTGGGCTGGCAGGGGAACCTCACGCCGCGCATGGTGCCCGTGCTCAAGTCCCCCTCTGGGGAGCCGCTTCGGGCGGCGGTGGAGCTGGGCGGTGAAGGTTTTGCCCTCATCGCCCTCGGTGTCCGCTAGAAGGGCCCCTGCCATGGCCACGGACCGAGCGGCGCGGAAACAGCGGAAGCGAGAGGAGCGCGCCCGGAAGCGCGCGGCGCGCAAGCCCAGCGTGTTGGTGCAGGAGTTCTGGAACCTGCCCAACATGCTCACGTTGGGGCGCATCCTCATCATTCCGCTCTTCGTGTGGCTGACCTACGACGCGGACCCCCTCAACTCGCTGCTGGCGGGGCTCGTCTTCGCGGTGGCCGCCATCACTGACGTGGTTGATGGCTACCTCGCGCGGAAGTGGAACCTCATCACCGTGGTCGGCAAGTTCATGGACCCGCTGGCCGACAAGCTCATCGCCATGGCGGCCCTGGTGATGATGGTGCGGCTGGGGCGCATCGCCGCGTGGGTCGTCATCGTCCTGCTGGCGCGGGAGCTCATCGTCAGCGGGCTGCGCACCATCGCCGCCAGCGAGGGCATGGTCATCGCCGCGGGCCAGGAGGGGAAGTGGAAGACGTCCCTCCAACTGGTGGGCATCATCTCGCTCTGCGTCCACTACGTGCATCCACTGGAGTTCGGCACCTTCTCCGTGCCGGTGGACTACAACCTGGTGGGCCAGGTGCTCGTCTACCTGTCTGGTGCCTTCTCGGTGTGGAGCGCGGTGGTCTACTTCCGGGCGTTCCTGGCCATGTTGGCGAAGCGTGGGGGGGAGCCCGACCCCGCGAAAAGTGTTTGACGGGTCCGGAAGGGCTCTGTATACCCCACCTCACTTCCGGCCCGGCGGTCACACGACGGTGACGGAAGCGTAGCACCTGATGCGGGAATAGCTCAGCGGTAGAGCATCGCCTTGCCAAGGCGAGGGTCGAGGGTTCAAATCCCTTTTCCCGCTCCAAAATCGGGCCCTCTGGAAACCCAGAGGGCCTTTTAGTTTGCAGGGTCTGACGCGGGAATAGCTCAGCGGTAGAGCATCGCCTTGCCAAGGCGAGGGTCGAGGGTTCAAATCCCTTTTCCCGCTCCAAATTGAGGCCCTCTGGGAAGCCAGGGGGCCTTTTGTTTTTCCGGTGTCCTGGTTGCTCAGGCGCTGGAGCCAGGGCCGGACATTCGCTCGGTTGATGGCTTGCTCTTCAAATGAGCAGCCGTCCGAGGGCGTCAGCAGAGTGGGGCCGGGGGCGCCGGGCGTCCTCGCAACAGCAAGCGGCCCTGCTATAGAAGGCCCCCTCATGATTCGGCTCGTCCGTGAACTGTATCAGTACCGGGGCTTGCTCATCAGCCTCGTCCAGCGGGAACTGAAGGCGCGTTATCGCGGCTCGTTCCTCGGCTTCCTGTGGACGTTCCTGAATCCGACGCTCCACATGCTGGTGTACGTGCTGCTGTTCACCGTGGTGATGCGGCAGAACATCCCCAACTTCCCGTTCTTCATGTTCGTGGGCCTGCTGCCGTGGATCTGGTTCTCCACGTCGGTCGGCGGCGGGGCCAGCGCGATCAGCGACCGACGGGACTTGCTGACCAAGGTCCGCTTCCCGGCCCAGGTGCTGCCCACGTCGGTGGTGGTGACGAACCTCTGTAACTTCGTCTTGTCGCTTCCGCTGATGCTGGTGCTGGGCATGGCGTACGGACAGTGGCCAACCTGGCACGTGGTGTTGTTCCCGGTGGTGGTGCTCATCCAGCTCACCTTCACGCTGGCGCTGACCTACATCCTGGCGGCCATCAACGTGACATTCCGGGACCTGCAGCACATCGTCAGCAACCTGCTGACGCTGTGGTTCTTCGCCACGCCGGTGCTGTATCCGCTCTCCACCATCCAGGATGAGAGCGCCCGCTCGTTGATGCTGGCCCTCAATCCCATGGTCAGCCTGATGACGTCGTACCAGGCCATCTTCTACGAGCACCGGCTTCCGGACGCAGAGCCCTTGATGGCGCTGGCGGCCGTCTCCGTGGTGCTGCTGTGGGCCGCCTCGTCCATCTTCGAATCCCGCCGCGAAGAGTTCGCGGAGTCCATCTGAGCGTCGGCATGCCTGAATCCATGGACGCCATCATCCTGAAGGACGTCGTGAAGAGCTTCCGGAAGCGGACCATCCGGGGCGAGTACACGACCTTCAAATCCGAGCTGCTTCGCTGGCTGCGCGGCAAGCGCCAGTCGCGTGATGCCAGCCTCATCACCGCGCTGCGCGGCATCAATCTCACCATCCCCAAGGGTAAGACGGTGGGCATCATCGGGCGGAACGGCTCGGGGAAGAGCACGCTGCTCAAGCTCATCACCGGCATCTACACGCCCACCTCCGGCGACTTGCAGATCAACGGTCGCATCTCCGCCTTGCTGGACCTGGGCGCTGGCTTCCATCCGGACTTCTCCGGACGGGAGAACATCCTCATCAACGGCATCATCCTGGGCATGACGCGCGCCGAGGTCCGGGCCCGGATGGATGAAATCATCGCCTTCAGTGAGCTGGGCGAGTTCATCGACGAGCCGGTGCGCACCTACTCCAGTGGCATGTACATGCGCCTGGCGTTCGCGGTGGCCACGCACGTGGACCCGGACATCCTCATCATCGACGAAATCCTCGCCGTCGGGGACGAGCACTTCAGCAAGAAGAGCCTCGCCAAGATGATGGACTTCAAGCGTCAGGGGAAGACCATCGTCCTGGTGACGCACGAGCTGGGCACCGTGGAGCGCTGGTGCGACCTGGCTGCGTGGATTGATGGTGGCTACGTCCGCCGCGTGGGCAAGCCCTCGGAGGTCACCGCCGAGTACCGTGAGGCCATTTCCCTGGCGGAGGCGCAGTCCGCCGCCTTCACGCCTCCGGCGCTCACGGAAGGGGGCGGTGCGCTGCCGCAAGTCCCCTCCGAATCGCTGCCCGCCGAAGGGCCCGTCCGCATCCACCGGGTGCAGTTGTTGGATGCTCGGGGAGAGTCCCTGGAAGTCCTGTCGCCGGAGGAGGGCCTGGAGGTCCGTGCGGATTTCTCCGTGGAAGGGCCGTGTGAGGACGTGGACTTCCACGTGCGACTGCAGGCCGCGGACGGACGCACCCTGTATGAGACGAGCACCCGCAGTGAGGCGGTGGTGCTCTCTCGGATGCCGAACCCGGGCGTGCTTCGTTTCGTGGTCGAGCGCCTGGGGGCGCTGGGGGGCGACTACTCCCTGGTGGTGTCGGCTCGGGCCTCGAAGGGTGAGTCGTCCGGGCGCTGTGCGTTCCGGGTGGTGTCGGCGACCGAGGAGGAGGGGGTGTTTCGTCCTCCTCACCGGTGGTTGGTGGAGCCGGGTGCCAACTCCCAGGCGGGCGTCCCATTCGAGCCGGGCACGTCTCCGCGTGTGGAGGTGGGATGAAGGTTCAGGAGCGCGCCGGTACCCAGGGCGAAGGGTGAGTCATGTGGCAGAAGTGGGCTGATGTGACGCAGGGGCACGTGGCGGCGCCGGGGCCGGGAGATTTCGCGCAGATGGTGGCTGTCCTCCGGAAGGTGCTGGAGGAGCGTCAGCCGTGCGCGCCCGAACAGTGTGATGAGCGCAGCGCCCTGGAAGGCGCGCTGCGCCTGGCGACGGAGCACCTCCACCGCGCGCTCCCCGACGGCGGCCAGGGCATGTCCTCTCTCCAGGAAGCCGCGAGGCTGGCGGACCCGGCTGCGTTCTCCATCCCGGCGTCTCATCGGGCGCGTGGGGGCACGCTGGTGACGTCCGCCAAGCGTGCCTTCGTCAACGGGTTGGAGCCGTTCCACGTCGAGATGCTTCGGCCTCAGGGGAACTTCAACCGCGCGCTCGTGCGGGTGCTGGAGTACCTGACGGTGCATCGGGCCCTGGGCCTGCGCGATGACGTGTCCTCCTGGGCCGTCGCTCAACTGGAGCCGCTGGCGGTGCCCACCCGGTGGGTGGTGGGGTCGCATCGCGGCCGCGTGGCGGGAGCGCTGGTGGGCTTCGCCAAGCGGGGCTACCTCTACACGTTGGGGCCCGTGCTGGAGGCCGTGCTTCAGGGGCAGGCCCGGTGGAACCTGGCCATGGTGGAGGCCATCCGCGCGGCGGCGGGTGCCCAGGCGCCAGGAGAAGCCGAGGCCCGCCGCCATGTCGCGGACGTCGAAGCGCTGCGCGAGCCGCTGGCGGGCCGGACCCTGCCCGGCGCCCTCCGCGTCACCCAGCCACTGTGGGGCGAGGTGCTGCGGCGGCAGTCCCGTTTCAATGCCGAGTCGGTGCTCGCGCTCGCCAACCTCCTGGGCACGCGGACGGCACCGCCACAGCCGCCGTCGCTGGCGGACTACCCCGCCTGGTGCGCGGCGCGGGAGCCGGCGCGTGTCACCGCGGCACAGGAAGCCGTCGCGCGGCTGTCGCGGCGCCCGCTCATCTCGCTGGTCACGCCGGTCCACGATGCCTCGGAAGCCTTCCTTCGTGAGTGCCTCGCCTCGGTGAGCTCTCAGGTGTACGCCGACTGGGAATGGCTCCTGGTGGATGACGCCAGCACCGCGCCGCACCTGGCGCGCATCCTCCGGGAAGCGGCGGAGCGGGAGTCTCGCATCCGCGTCCTCACCGCGTCATCCGAAGGGGACACGGCCCGGGCCACCAACGAAGGGTTCGCGGCGTGCCGTGGGGACTTCGTGGGGTTCCTGGGCGCCGAGGACACGCTCTCACCGCATGCACTGGCCGAGGTGGCGCTGGCGTTCCTGGCGCAGCCCGAGCTCGCGCTCCTCTACACGGACGAGGACGGCTTGGACGCGCAGGGCCACCGCTCCGCGCCGTTCTTCAAGCCGGACTGGTCGCCCGACCTGTTGCGCTCCGTGGAC
The DNA here is from genome assembly GCF_006518205.1 of Myxococcus sp. CA005. Classification (NCBI taxonomy): domain Bacteria; kingdom Pseudomonadati; phylum Myxococcota; class Myxococcia; order Myxococcales; family Myxococcaceae; genus Myxococcus; species Myxococcus sp. CA005. Next base: position 46,182 of record NZ_SRLV01000008.1, read on the forward strand.
TACGTCCGTCACTTCCTGGTGGTCCGTCGCGAGACGCTGGCGCAGGTGGGCGGTCTGCGAGAGGGCTTCGATGGCGCTCAGGGCCATGACCTGATGCTACGGCTGAGCGAGGCCACCTCGTCCATTGGTCACATCACGGAGCCGCTGTACCACGCACGTGAGGGGTCGGCGGCTTCGGCCAGCCGGGGCGCTGGGCTGGACACGGCGACGAAGGCGGGCGTGCGGGCGCTGTCGGAGCACCTGGCGCGCCAGGGGGAGTCCGCGGAGGTGACGAGCCCGGCGCCCATTCAGTACCGGGTCCGCTATCCGGTGCGGGGCACGCCGAAGGTCTCCATCATCGTCCCGTTCAAGGACCGCCCGGACCTGCTGCGCACGCTGGTGGACAGCCTCCTGGCGCAGACCCGCTACCCCCATTTCGAGGTGTTGCTCGTCTCCAACAACAGCACCCGGCCAGAGACATTCGCGCTGCTGGAGCAGTGGGTGGACCCGCGGCTGGTGAAGCTGACGTGGGACCACCCCTTCAACTACCCGGCCATCAACAACTGGGCCGCGAAGCAGGCCTCCGGGGAGCTGCTGCTCTTCCTCAACAACGACATGGAGGTGGTGGACCCCTCCTGGCTGGATGAGCTGGTCTCCCAGGCCCAGCGGCCCGAGGTGGGCGCGGTGGGGTGCAAGCTGCTCTTCCCCGAGGGCACCGTGCAGCATGCGGGCGTCGTGGTGGGGATGACGGGCTTCGCGGGACATCCTTTCTGGCGGCTGCCGGAGGGGCCCATCTCCACTCCGTTCGGGCACACCGAATGGACGCGGAACTGGCTGTCCGTCACCAGCGCGTGCGTCATCCTCCGCCGCGAGGTCTTCGAGTCGCTGGGGGGCTTCGACGAGCGTTTCCAGGTGTGTGGCAGTGACGTGGAGCTGGGCCTGCGGCTGAATGCCCAGGGCCTCCGCGTGGTGTGCACGGCGCAGACGCGGCTCATTCATCATGAGTCGGCCAGCCGGCGTGCGGACGCCATTCCCGAAGCGGACTACTGGCTGTCCTATGCTGCCTACCGGCCGTGGCTGGGGCCGAAGGGCGACCCCTACTACAACCCGCACCTCACGCTGACGGCCACGGACTGCGGCCTCCGCCGACATCCGGAGGATGGCGAGCAACTGGCGGTCCGGACGCTGGGGCGCGACGTTCCGAGCGCGCGGGATGTCCGGGGCGAGCAGCGTGCGCGGGCACAGCGGCACCTCATCGAGCACCTGGAGGCGTGGGACTTCACGCCCGAACAGGCCCAGACCTCGCGCGAGTCGGCGCCGGCGGCGCTGGCGGCGCTGCGCGCGAAGGGGCGGGTGGAGACGGCAACCTGGTTCGTTCCCGCCTTCGGCCATGTCTACGCGGGCATCCACACCATCTTCCGCTTCGCGGACCTGATGCAGCGCCGCCACGGCGTGCGCAGCGACTTCGTCATCTACGACCAGCCGAACGTGAGGCCCGGTGACATCGAGGCCCGCGTGGCGGCCATCTGCCCGGGCGCGGTCGGGGCGGTGCGCGTGCTGCGTCGGCCAGAGGACGTGGCGCTCCTGCCCGCATGCGATCTGGCGCTGGCCACCGCGTGGACCTCCGCCTATCGCGTGCTGCACCACCCGCGGGCGGGCCTTCGCGGCTACTTCGTCCAGGATTACGAACCGCTGTTCCATGCGGCGGGCACCCCCTCCGCGCTGGCCGAGCAGACGTATGGCCTGGGCTTCTACGGCATCTTCAACACGCCCGGGCTCTACGAACACGTCGTGGGCCTGCATGGGATGGAGGGCGCCTGGTTCGAGCCCGCCGTGGATGGGACCTTGTTTCATCCGCGCCGGCCACCGCGCCAGGGTCCTGTGCGTGTGTTCTTCTACGGACGCCCGGGCAATGAGCGCAACGGCTTCGAGCTGGGGTTGGCCGCGTTGGCGCAGCTCAAGCGGGAGCTGGGCCCCGCCGTCGAGGTGCTCGCGGCGGGCGCGGAGTGGGACCCCGAGGCCTACGGCGTCAGGGGGCTTGTCACCAATCTGGGAATGTTGCCGGCGGAACGGACGGGGGCGCTCTACCGCGAGTGTGATGTCGGGTTGTGTTTCATGTTCACCCGGCATCCGTCGTACCTGCCGTTGGAGATGATGGCTTGCGGTGTCACGGTCGTCACGAACGACAATCCCACCAATCGGTGGTTGCTGACGCACGGTGAGAACTGCCTGCTTGCCGAGCCGACCCCGAGTGGCGTACTGGCCCGGCTTCGCGACGCCGTCTCCAACGGCGCGCTCCGGGCCCGGCTCGGTACGAATGCCGCGGAGCGGGTCAGCCGGACGTCGTGGGAGGCCGAGGTAGACCGGGTCATGAAGGGCTTGCTGAACACAGGTGCGCACCCAGCGGCGACGCTGGATGACCGGGCTTCATCCTTGGAACACGCCAGCTGAACACAGGGGCGCTGGCGGTCGAACATTGGCCCAGGGGGCCGCGGCAGAAGGAATCTCCACCATGCGGGATGACACCCATCTTCACATCGCGTCGTCGCCGGAGCCGAGCGCCCCGCGGCAGTCGCAGCCGGAAGAAGCGGCAAGCAGCCAGTATTGGAAGGCCACGAGCGGCTACACCTATCGAGAGATGATCCGCACGCGCCAGGACGCGGGCAACCCCGGGTATGGCCAACAAGAGGCGCTGCTCACGAAGCTGATGCAGACCGAGCAACGCGCGCTGGGGAGGCCGCTGGACGTCCTGGAGTTTGGCTGCGGCTTCGGGCGGCATGCCTCCTATCTGGCGTCCCTCGAAGGCGTTCGCTACCACGGCTACGACTTCTCCGAGGCGATGATGGAGCCCCTGCGGCACGCGCCGCCCGTGGGGCTGGAGCCCGTGGAAGAGCGGCTCTTCTGTGGGCCGGATGCCCTGACGGCGGTGGGGGACAGGACGTTCGACGTGGTGTTCACCGTGTCCGTCCTCATCCACAACCCGCCGGAGCGCCTGCCTGGCCTGCTGGAATCGCTGGGCAAGCTGGTGCGTCCTGGCGGATTGCTGTGCCTGGTCGAAAACCAGCTTGTTCCCTTCGGTGTTTGGGAGAACGCCTGGCACCAGGGCTGCTGGCTGCACCCGTACGCGGAACTGACGCCCGCTGGCTGGGACATGCATCATGGCGGTGGCCTCCTGGCCACGCATGACGTCTACGTCTTCAAGCGCAACGCGTCCCAAGGCCGTCGCTTCTTCCAGCTCCAGTCCGTCGAGGAGCCCCGGGACGAGCGCCGGGAGGTGACGCTGGAGTCGCTGAACGTCGAGTCCCTGCCCCGACTGCGGGCGTGGACGGAGCACGCGGGCGAGGTGCTCCGGGAGGGGAACGGCCTGACGGGGATGCAGGTCTCCGAGCTGACGGAGCGCCTGACGGTCGAACTGAAGCGGTCGGAGCGGCGGCAGCGCTTGTTGTCGCTTTCGGATGAGCTGGTCCGCCTTCGCGCCGAGCCGGTGGTGACTGCTCGGGCGCCGGCCGACGCGCTGGCGCCGCGGTATGGGCATGACAACGCGGCGGAGGCCGTCGTTGTCGATGCGCCGCTGGATACGACGTGGGCTCACGTCGACCCGCGGCTCTCCCGGGTGGTGCATCTCTTCCACCAGGAGTGGTACGGCATCCGTGCTGCGTCTGGCTACGCGCCGGGACACAAGATTGGCATCACCGCGAATCGCGCGTTGACCGCGGCGGACCACCAGCGCATCGCCGAAACGTGTGAGCGGCTGGGCGCACGGTCCGTCATCTTCCAGGGGTTTTCGCCCAATGCCCTGGAAGTCATGCACATGCTTCGCCGCGTGTTCGGCAGCACGCTCAAGCTATGCTGCGTGTGGCACGGCTCCACGGCCCAGTTCCACTTCGACTTCGAATTGGAGACCTTCAGCCGCTTGCTGGTGCTCCGGGAGCAGGGGCTTCTTGATGCCGTGGCTTGCGTCAAGCCAGAGATGCACTTGATGTCGCCGCTGCTCTTCCAGAAGGTCCTGCTCAACCTTCCTCCTCGGGTGGCACCGGCGGACCAGCGACACCGCGCTCCGCCGACGCGGGCCGCTTTCGTTCCCACGCCCAACAACTGGTGGAAGAACTTCTATTCCAACGTCTTCGTCGCCGCGTCACTGCCGGGGATGGAGCGCGTCTTCGTCACCAGTCCTTTCTCGGCCCGCCCGGAGCTGCCCCTCAAGGCTTCCGTCATCAACGTCGGGCCGTTGAACCGTTCGGAGCTGTTCAACCTCATCCGGGAGACGGACGTCGTCCTCAACGTGACGCTCGCCGAGTGCCAGCCGATGACCGCCCTGGAGGGGCTGACTCACGGTGTGGCGTGCCTGACAGGGCCGTTGACCCTGGGGGCTCTGGATGAACACCCCTTTCAGCGGTTGGTTCAGGTCGCGGGCACCGGCTCGCTCGGACAGATTCGCTCGGCGTTGGAGCGGGTCGTCGGCCTCCGGGAGCGTTCGCCGGAGGAGTACGCGCAGATGCTGGAGGACTACACCCAGACGCTCTGTGCCCAAGCGATCAACCACTACCTTGAGTTCGCACAGCCATGAGCATGACCCGCGTCTGCCTCGTTACCGATGAGCTCTACCCCTTCACCCCCGGGGGCATTGGCCGCGTCGCGCACAACCTCATCATGGACTCGCAGCGCCACGGCGCGAACGTGGAGTTCCATGTCCTGTTCCCGCCCACCGTTTCCGTGCAGACGGCCCAGGTGGAGCTCTTCTTCGGGGGACGGGTGAAGGCGCATCTGTGCGACTTCCGCGAGCCACAACAGACCACCGCGGATGCGCATGGCTTCTATCCGCCCACGGAAGCCTTTCGGGATTCTCGTTGGCACGGTGAGTCGTTGGAGGTGATGCGTTACCTGAAGGCGCGCGAAGCGGAGGGCTTGCGCTTCGACGTCATCGAGTTCGCGGATTTCCGCGGCTGGGCCTTCGCCGCGCTGCAGGAGAAGCACCTGGGGCTGGCCTTCGCGCAGACCACCCTCTCGGTGCGGCTGCACTCGAGCTACGGCACCCTCATGCACCACGAGCCCAACACGCTCGAGGTCGAGAACCTGGGGCGGTACGAAATCGAGCGGAAGTCCTTGCTCGATGCGGACCTCGTGGTGGGGCACCTGCCATGCATCGCCGAGTTCAACCGGCGTTTCTACGGCTTCGATGACGCGTGGATGCGCAAGGTGCGGGTGGAGTTTCCCCCGGTGGTCATGGAGTCTCCGGCGGAGTCGTCCCGGCCGTTCGACGTTCCCGCGACCCAGCGCAACCTGGTGTTCGTCACCAAGATCCAGCACTTCAAGCAGCCGGATGTCTTCGTCCGGGGTGCCGTGCTGTTGATGCGTACGTGGCCGGAGTACCAGGGCAAGGCCATCCTGGCGTGCCATGCCTTCGACCCGGAATTCCTCGCAGAGGTCAAGGCGCTCATCCCGTCGGACCTGACGGACCGCTTCGTCTTCATCAAGCCAGGTCCTGACCGCGAAGCGCACATGCGCGCGGGGGTGGTGGTCATCACCTCCAGCTATGAGTCGCTGAATCTCACGGCCTACGAGGCTTCCGTCGCGGGCACCCGGCTGGTGCTCAACTCGGCCTGCCTGGCCTTCGGTGACGACAGCCCCTTCGTCGACGGGGTCCACTGCCACAAGTATGACGGCAGCCTGGACGCGCTGGTGGTGGCCATGCGCAAGGCGTTGGAAGGCCCGGAGCTGGCCCCCGTCCGCTGGACGGTGGACCGTCCCTATTGGGAGCGCCACGCGCGGGAGGCGCTGCCCACGCGAAGCCCTCGGTCGCCGCTGGTCAGCGTGGTCATCATCAATCAGGACCAGGGCATCTTCCTGCCCATCGCGCTGCAAGGTGTCGCCGCCAGCACGTACCCGGAAGTGGAAGTCGTCATCGTGGACGATGGGTCCACGAGCGCCTTCGACATGCAGGTCCTGCAGCGCCTGGAGCGGTCCGCGGCTGAAGGGGAGGGGCTTCGTGTCGTCCGCTCCCCGATCCGCCGCGGGTTCGCGGGGGCTCGTAACCTGGGTGTCCGCGCCGCACGCGGGGAATACGTCGTGTTCCTGGAGTCGGACGACAGCCTGTCCCCGGACTTCATCCAGCACGCCGTCGCCGCGCTGGAAGCGCGACAGGAGTTCTCAGGGGTGGTCCCCACCGGAGGCCGCTTCCACTCCAGCGAAGAGCTGGCCAACCGCCAGTTCAAAGGGTTCATGACGTACCTGGGGGATTGTCCGACGTACGCGCTGGCCGCGAACCAGGTCTCCGCGCCCACGGCGCTGCTGCGCCGAACCGTCCTGGAGCAGCACGCCTACAACGAAACCCTGTCCGGCTATGCGGACTGGGATTTCTTCCTGCGGCTCGCGCAGGGGGGACACCGCTTCCTGGTGACGAACCAGGTCCACTTCTTCTCGCGGCGGGGGCATGCCATCACCCCGTCCGCGTCCCAGCAGCGCCAGCACTTCCGCTGGCTGGTGCGGCTCTTCGAAGGCGTGCCCGCGCCACTGCACCCGTCGACGCGGCTCTTCGCACTGCTCGCGCACTCCCGCGAGGCCATGGTCGACCCATATGGCGCGCTAGACACGCATGAGCGTCGGCCGTCCTCCGCGGCGTCCGCGTCCCTGGAGTCCGCCCAGGCGCTGGCCGAGGCCGCGCGCCCGCTGCGCTACGACGTGGTGGATTTGATGAACGCGGCCTTGAAGCGCCTGCCCCTCGTGCACCCCTTGCTCAAGCAGGCCGTCGCGGGCAAACCCGCTCCCGCCAGCGGAGCGGTGGGGAGCGTGAATCCCGGGGATGCGCCTCCGCTTCGTTACGTGCTCGTGGACCGCGCGAACACGCTCTTCAAGCGGATGCCCGTCATTCACCGCGCGATTCGGAGCACGGTCAGCCGGCTGACCTGAGCGTCGGCGCGTCCTGCGAGACGGAAGGCGCGCGCCGCGGCGCTTCGGTCGCCGGCGCCGCATTCAGTCGCATCCCCGCGAGCCACGCGGGAACGAACATCAGGGCCACGAGGAACACGGGGTACTGATAGCGCACGTCGGGTGACGGGATGAGCGCGGCGAGCGCCGCCGTGTGCAAGACGACGGGGAGCGCCACGGCGGCAAGCCGCCAGGTCCGGTGGCGGATGCATGCCACCGCGCAGGCGAGCAGCAGCAGGTAGAGCGGCAGCGCCGGGCGCCAGAGCAGCCAGGCCAGGTCTGGCTCAAGCGTCCGGACGGTCCACCGGAGAAGGGGCTCACGCAGGACTGGAAGGAGTGAGTCGGACCGAAGGTGTCGCGCTCCGGGCTCGAGGGTGTCCAGTTCCCCGTGGGGCCCCCTCCAGATGGGAGGACCATTGATGTGGTCCGAGCCTTGCGAGAGCTTCCACAGCACCGAACTGCTGCACAGCACGTGTGAGAGCACTGGCGCTGCGTCTCGTTGTGTCAGGCGGACGAGGAGCGGAAGCAACGCCTTGTTGTGCCGGGTCAGCGCGTTCATGTCGAAGCGTCCGTCCCAGATGGTGAACACGTTGCTGAAGCAGCGGTAGTTCCACTTGTCGTCGAGCGGGTGGAGCTCCTCGAGGAGGGCTCGTTCGCCGGGCTCCAGGTGCGTTCCTGCCGCCACATGGGCGCCCAGGAATCCGATCAGCGTCATCCCCTTGGGAAAGGGTTTGATGGTGTACGTCTGGCTCAGCACCCAGCGGGTCCCCGAGGCGACGACAAACGTGGCCACGAGCGCGAGCGCCACCGCTTTGTAGCGCTCCCTCCGGAGGAGACCCAGTGCCAGGAAGGTTCCGACCACCGCGGGCAGGCCGTTGTGACGGAACAACATGGCCATGGCTCCCAGCACTACCATGCTCACCCAGAACGGCACGTCCCAGCGCGTGGTGGTGTCGGTCGCGGAGCGGAAGACCCAGATACACAGGGCCAGGATGCAGAGGCTGAACGGGACGTCCTTCCAGAGGGTGACGGCCATCGTCCCGTTCACGGGCGCCAGCGCGAACACCGTCGCGGTGAGCGCGATGATGCCTCGGGAGACACCTGCCCTCGCGAGCGCCGCGCAGCCCCAGCCGACGAGCACCCCCAGGCCGGCAATCTGTGCGAGCGCCACCGCCGCGGGTGATTCCCAGAGCTTCTGGAGGAATCGGATGGAAGCGGTGTGGAACAGTGGATGCGCATCATCCATGGACCCGGAAAGGGCGTCACGCCATTGGGATGTCGAGTCTGGACTCAGCATTCCCGGGTAGACAGTCAGCAGCCAGATGCCAGCCACCACCACGGTGGGGATGGCCGTCAGCAGTCCCACCCAGCGCCGTGGCATGGGCTTGAGGGGTGGTGGCGGACGGCCCGTGAGCCAGAGCCCCATCAGGAGCAGGAGGGTGCCGAGGACCAGTGCGTGGGCCGCCAACATGACGGTGATTCGAATCCCGGCAATGGAGGTCAATGCGATGGGAGGAGGGTGGAGGACCAGGTCTCGGCGTGCGTCCGTCCCGGGCGGCGAATAGAGGTCGAGCCGCTCGGTTCGACCGTTCACGGTGTACTCCACGATGCCGGAGTGCCCGTGCGCCAACAATTGGAGGACCCTGGGCTTGTGACCGCCTGCTTCCCAATGCAGGCGCGCCGGCTGGTCGAGGTGCGAAAGCCAGGCGCCTCCATCACGGCGTTCCCACTTTCCTTCGGAACGCCAGCCATCGGAAGGCAGTGGGCTACCGTAGGCGTCGAGCAATCCGAGAACCCACACCTCGCTGCCCTGGGAACTGGGGTTCCGCTCGCCCGTGGCACGGACCGTCACGGGCAGTCGTTCCGCGGGCATCATGACGTGGAGCGGGGTGGCTACCATCACGAGCATGGTGACCAGGGCGACGACCCCCAGCCAGGTCCGCTGCTGAGCGGGCGAGTAGCGCGTCAGCCAACTGTGCAGCCACGGAAGTAGGAAGCGGTAGAGCACCACTCCCAAAGCCAGGCACCCCAGGACCAGCACGACGCGGGAGCTCAGGGATTGGAAGAGGGGGACCCATGCCCCCATCGTCAATACCCCCGCGGTACTGAGCGCGAGCAACATGCTCATCGCGGCGCGAGGCCAGCGCCGCGGGTCGGGGCGTACGTCAAGGACTGGCACCGGTGCTTCAGGGGATTGCATTGATGGCGTGAGTACCGTACGGAGGGGGGGGCAATGCAAACCTGAGAAGTGTGAGTGCTTCTCTGCGTGTTCGTGCGTCAGGGCATTGCTGTGGGGACTCCGGAATGTCGCTGCCATTCATTACCGTGGTGGTGGGCTTTTTCTTCGTGGTCATTTCCCAGTTCGGCGCGCGGCTCGCGGCACGGCATTCCGTGACGTGGTTCCTTGCCAGTGGCTTCGTGCTCGTGGCGGCCATCCGTCCGGATTGGTTGCTGCCCGTGGCTCGACTGATGGGCATCAGTTTGGTCAGCAACATGGTCCTGGCTGGGCTCACCATGTTCCTGTTCGTTCAGATGCTGGCTCACTACGCGGAGAGCACACGCGCGCAGCGGCAACTGGGGCAGGTCGTGTCAGCCCTTGCCGCTCAAACGTTTCCCGACGCGCCAGCGACGTCCGAAGGTGGTCGCCCCCGCGTGCTGGTGGTTCTCCCTTGCTACAACGAGTCGGAAAGCCTTCCTGCGCTCCTGCCGCGCCTCACGGCGCTGACTCGCGCCACGCCAGACTGGGAGCTGGATTTCTGTATCGTCAATGATGGGTCGGTGGACGGAACGGCCGGGGTGCTACGGCGGCTGGCTCCACGGAACCACGTCACACATCACACCAACATCGGCGTGTCCGGGGCGCTGCGGACGGGGTTCCTCCTGGCCCAGCGGTTGGAGGTCAGCTACGTCGTGCAGTGTGACTCCGACGGACAACATCCCGTTGAGTCCATCCCGGACCTGGTTCGCTCGGCGCGGAGCGGGCAGACCGACCTGCTCATTGGCTCCCGTTTCTGCGATGTCGCGATGGGAGGCACGGACACGTTGGTCAGCACGACGCCGCTTCGCTGGATGGGAGGTCGCGTCGTGAGCATGCTGCTGGGGATGTTTGGCCAGCGGGCCCAGGTGACGGACCCGACATCGGGCTTCAGGGTGTACTCGCCTCGGGCGGTGGCCACGTTGTTGCGCCTCATGCCGGATGAGTACCCGGAGCCAGAGTCCGTCGCGCTCGTCGCGCTCGCCGGGCTTCGAATCGGAGAGGTCTCGGTCGCGATGCGCCCACGCACGACGGGGACCTCGAGCCTGACGGGGCTCAAGGGGTTCCAGTTCATGACGAAGGTGGCTTCCGCCCTGTTCGGGTTGCGGCTGCGGTCGTTGATTCGCAAGGAGCCGAGCGCACTCGTGCCGGCGGCGGAAGGTGTCGCGCCCCCCGTGGTGTCGCTCACCCCTCGAGAGCCCGCTTCACTTCCACCGGCAGAGGAGGGGCGGTTGGGCGGGTAGCGCACGTATATGGGGCCGGCTCCGCCGCATGGAGCGGCCGACGCTTCAATTGCGGCGCCTGAAGAACCGCTCCATGACCTGATGACGCAGTGGGCGGGAGTCGTCGTCTGCTCCCGCGACCCAAAGCGCGGCGCGCCTCAAGGTGGCATGGGCGAAGTCGAACCGCTTGAGCGTGGCGTTCATCTTGTCGGCGAAGCGATTCAGGAGTGGTGGGGAGGCCGAGCCTGTCGCGCGAAGATGGAGTTCCTGCCTGTGGGCCCGGCCGAGCTGCATGCGGAGTGCGCGCTCCGGGTGGAGCGGCAACGCAGGGTGCTTCTGGCACAGGTAGGCCATCTGCGCATGACGGTCATTCACTCGCATGCTGCGGGTCATCGAGTCCGGACGCAGCCGGTACAGGAAGAGTGGTTCCGGGATGACGGAGCCCGCGAGCCCTCGCTCGGCCAGGGAGCAGAAGACGTCCCAGTCTTCATAGGCCGTAAGCCACTCGTCGTAGCCGCCGATTTCTTCGATGCGCTGTCGCTCCATCAGCGCGGTGCAGGTCGAGGCCACGTTCTCCGCGAGGAGCGCGTCACGCTCGGTGCCCCAGGGAATCCATCCGCCCACGGGCTGGTCCGGCGACTCGACGAAATAGGAGACGAGTGACGTGACGTAGGCCAGCCCTGGGGTGCTGTCCATCACCGCGACGGCTTTCTCCAGGAAGGTGGGCTGGATGAGGTCGTCCGGGTCCAGCGGGAGGACATACCGGCCCCGTGCCGCGCGCAGACCGGCGTTCCTGGCCGAGCTGAGCCCTCCGTTGGGCTTGCGGAGGATGTGGAGGTCTGGCTCGTGGAGCGTCTCCAGCACGGCCCGGCTCTCCGAATCCGTCGAGCCGTCATCCACGAGGATGATTTCGTAGTCCGTGAAGGTCTGGGCGCGAATGGACCGCAGCGTCTCGGGGAGGTAGCGCCCCATGTTGTAGTAGGGCACGAGGATGGACACGTACGGTGTGGCCGAGTCCTTCTTCCTGGTCGCGGCGCTGATGGGGCCCACGTGACGATGGCGCCGCGCATCCGCCACTGCCGCTTCGAACTGGCGGACGATGCTGGCGGGAGCGCAATAGGCAGCGATGCGCGCTGGCGCTGTCTGCCGGACGGCTTCTTGGAGCGCCGGTGTGGACAGGGCTCGCTCGAGCGCGCGGGCAAGCCGCGAAGCATCGTCGCTCCGGAACAGCAAGCCGCTCTGGCCGTCCTCGATGAGTTCGGCGTTGCCCCCTCCATCGCTGCCCACCACGAGCGCTCCTGCGGACATGGCTTCCATGCACACGTGGGAGAAGTGCTCCCAGCGAGAGGGGATGCAGCACACGGTTGCTTCGGCGAGCGCCGACGCGAGGTCTGCCCCCTCGAGCGGAGGTGCGAAGTGGAACCTGTTTCGCCAGGCGGGGGCGATGCGCTGGTCCAGCCACTGTCGCAGGGAGCGGCCGAACGGGCCGGTGCGCGTGTCAGCCCCGATGAGCCGGACCTCCGCGACGACGCCTTGCTCGAAGAGCACCTGCATGGCTTCGACGAGAAGATGCACGCCCTTTCGGTACTCCAGGTCTCCGACGTACAGCACCTGGGGCAGTCCTTCGTGGGAACGCGGGGATGAGCGGTGCTCCCGGCGTGACGCGAACGGAGGTGGAATCACGACGCCGGTGCGCTTCAGCTCCAGCCTGATGCGGACTCGCTCCATGGCTGGTCCGGAGGGAGACAGCACGAGGTCCGCTTCACGGATGGACGTGTCCTCCATGTGCTCGCGCTGGGCGATGTCCATGTCGAGCGTGGCCACTCTGTTGAGCAGCAGGCGGTCGTGGGTGGAGTCGTGCAAGCGCACCGCGAGGACCGCTGGCTCGAAGTGCCCCAGCGTCCGCCGGGCGCGCATCGCGAAATAGCCCTCGCCTGCGTCGTCGGGGAACTCGATGACGTCGAAGGGATGACGCGCGTTGAGTTCCAGCAGGCTTCTGTACGCCGCCCACGCATGCCGAAGGGGGGCGTGTGGAAACGCACCCTTGAAGTCCACCTCTCGCTCATCCACCGCGTGCAGGTGCACGCCGGGGAGGTAGGACACGGCCCGCTGCCAGTCGGCATGCGCCGCCGTCAAGACATGGACCTCATGTCCGGCCTCCGCAAGCGCCCGGCTCATGGTTGCCACGTAGGTCGCGATGTCGCCCCTGTCGAAGGGGGCGAGTTCTTTGGAGACGAGGCAGATGCGCAAGGACCGGACCCTGGACAGAGGAAAGCGTCGAACGGCTGGGGAATACACCCGAACGGCCGCCTGCCTCAACGCTGCCCCTGAGTCACATGCTCATCGCAGGTCGAGGCCGGAGGCGTTCGCGCATCCTCCTGCGGGACCCGGGTTCACGAGGATGACGTGCCGAGGTCCCGTGCCCTGGTCGTCACCGGCCGCGCTTGCGTGTCCGCTTGGATGACGCGGCAGGCGTGGGCACTTGCTGCTCTGTCTTGACGGGTTCGGTGCGGGTGCCCGTGGCTTCGAGCTTCGCCAGCCTGCGCTCCAACTCCTTGCGCCATGCGGCCTGGGCACGGGCCTGCTCACGCTGAACGTCGTGCAGGGTGGCCAGCGCGTCGAGGATGGACTCGTTGAACTCCACCTGCTTGCGCAGCACTTCGTTGATGAAGGGCTGGAAGGTGAGGCGGAAGGCGCGCTTGGCCAGGACGAGCGCCGTGCCTGTGAAGCCTCCCCGGTGGGAGGTCGCCGGTTCCGCGTAGCGGCTGTCCATCTTCCCACGCGCCTCCTGGAGCAGCGCGGGCCAGGGCGCGGGCGTGGGTGGGCGGGCCGCCGCCTCCAGCGTCTGGCGAAGCGCTTCCTGGGCTTCATCGGGGGGCGTGGGCAGTTGCTGTGTTTCGCGTGCCACGGCTTCGGCCGTGGGGCTGCGCGTGATGAGGTCTTCAGGTCGCACGTGGGAGGACTCCCGTTGAAGCCAGCGTCGTGAGCAGTGCCTGCAATGCCGTCTCGACCTGAGCCGGCTCCTCCACCACCAACCTGTCACCCAGGTGCTCCTGGGCGGATGCGAGCAGGGCCGACTGGCTGGCAGGTGCACAGACGCCCCAGGCTCGCGCGGAGACATGGGGTAGCAGTGTCTGCGCAGACACCGTGTCCGCGCTCAACAGCACCACAGGCGCGCTCGAAGCCCGCACCGCCGTCTCCATCGCGGAGGACCCCGGTAGGGCCGTCCTGGGGTTCGAGTCCACCGGTTGGTCCGGCGTGAAGTGCGTCACCGCGACTCCATCGTCGCTGATGGGCTCCAGCGTCAGGGACGCGTCCTCACCCCACGGGCGCAGGGCAAGCACCCGGGCACCTGGCAGGCGCTCCGCCACCCGGCGGGCCAGACGCGAGGCCGGCTCCTCGGGCCGTACGGTGAAGCCTGGGCAGACGAGTTCCACGGTGGCCGTCGTCGTCGTGGCCACCGGGGGCCGCGGCGCCGTACTGGAGCAGATGTCTTCGAAGGCCACGCGGACCTGTTCGGCTACGGCCTCCTGCGACAGCTCGGCGATGCGTTCACGTTGCGCGGTGATGACCTGCGCGCGCAGCCCGGCGTTGCGGTCCAGCACGGCGAGCAGCTTCGCGACCTCCCGAGGCTCGTCCGAGCGCGTGGCGAGCCCCGCGCCGCCCATCGTCTCCGGCAGGGCGGCGGCGCCATAGGCCACCACGGGAACGCCCCGGTACATGGCTTCCAGCAGCGGCACGCCGAAGCCCTCGTGGCGGCTCATGGAGAGGTATGCGGACGCCGTGGCGAAGCAGGCGGAGAGCTGCGCGGCGCTGACGCGTCCCAGGAAGCGGACCTGCTCGGCGCCCAGCACGTCCTTCAACCCGTGCAGATAGGCGCCGTAGGCCCCATCCCGGTGCAGGTAGCCCGCGACGACGAGCCGGCTGCGGGGCTGGTAGAGCCGCTGGTACGCGGTGAAGACGCGCAGCACGTCATCTACCTTCTTGCTGGGCACCGCGCGGCCCACGAAAAGGATGTTGGACATGCCGTCGTCCAACTCGGCCTGGAGCGCCGGGTCCGGCGCCGTGTCGAACGCCGCCCAGTCGATGGCGAAGGGCAGCACCGCGACGTTCGGGTAGCCCGCGGCGACCAGTTCCTCGGCGCTGAATCGCGAGTAGGCGAAGGCCGCTTCGACGTGGGGACGCAGCGCCAGCAGTTCATCCCGAGCGGCGTCACATGCGGCGGCGACTTTCCGCTCGAAGCCCTCGAACAGCCTCGCGGGCGTCACGTTGTGGTAGACGAGCACCTTGCGGCCTGGGCTCTTCGCGATGCGTGGCACCATCCGCGACTCGAAGCTGTGATGCACCAGCAGGACGGCGTCGCGGTCCGCTTCTCGCGCGGAGTCGCGCATCGGGCGGACCTGGTCCTTGCATGCGTCGTCCCAGGCGTCGGCGTAGATTTCGGAGGCATGGCCCCAGCGGCGCAGCAGGCCCTGGAGATAGCGCACCTGATTGCCCACGGCGTCGCCCCAGGCGAGCCGAGGGAGCACCTGGTGGATGGCGGGAAGCCCGGTCCGGCGGGGAGGGGGGCGCGGTATGCTCACGACCGGCTCCCTTACCCCCGTGCTGGGCCGCCCACAAGCCTGGCTTCCCTCGCGCCTTGACGGTCGTGGACCCCTTCGATACGCAGGCGCTCGCTCCGAGCGCATGAGGTCCACGGGACAATGAACGTACTGGTGACAGGTGGCTGTGGCTTCATCGGGTCCAACCTCGTGAAGTATCTGCGCCGTGAGCGGCCTGCCTGGACGGTGGTCAACCTCGACAAGCTCACGTACGCCGGCAACCTGGAGAGCCTGTCCGAGCTGGAGGGCGACCCCCAGCACGTCTTCATCCGGGGCGACATCGGCAATCGCGAGCTGGTGGAGCACCTGATGTCCGTGCACGCCATCGACGCGGTGATGCACCTGGCGGCGGAGAGCCACGTCGACCGCTCCATCCTCGGGCCGGAGGTGTTCGTCACCACCAACGTGCTGGGCACCCAGCAGCTCCTGGAGGCCAGCCGCGCCCGCGGCGTGAGGCGCTTCCTCATGGTGTCCACCGACGAGGTCTACGGCTCGCTGGGGCCCACGGGCGCCTTCACCGAGTCCTCGCCGTTGCAGCCCTCCAGCCCGTACTCGGCCAGCAAGACGAGCTCCGACCTGGTGGCGCTCGCGTATCACCACACGTTCAACCTGGACGTCGTCGTCACGCGCTGCTCGAACAACTACGGCCGCTACCAGTTCCCGGAGAAGTTGATTCCGTTGATGGTGGTGAACGCGCTGCACGACAAGCCGCTGCCGGTGTACGGCGACGGCGGCAACGTGCGCGACTGGCTCCACGTGGAGGACCACTGCCATGCGCTGCTATTGGCGCTGGAGAAGGGCCGGGCCGGCGAGGTCTACAACATCGGCGGCGGGGCGGAGCGGCGGAACATCGACATCGTGAAGGCGATTCTGGGCCTCGTGGGCAAGCCGGAGTCGCTCATCCAGTACGTGAAGGACCGGCCGGGGCATGACCGGCGCTACGCCATCGACCCGTCGAAGATTCGCGCGGAGCTGGGCTGGACGCCCGCGCACACCTTCGAGCAAGGCCTGGCGGAGACGGTGCGCTGGTTCGTGGACCACCCTGCGTGGTGGCAGCGCGTCACGAGTGGCGCCTATCGCCAGTACTTCGAAACGCAGTACCGAACGCGCCTGCAGGGGAGGGCCTGAGCCATGCGCTTCCTCGTCACGGGGTCCAACGGGTTGGTGGGCAGCCGCGTGTGTTCCTTGCTCCACCAGGGCGGGCACCAGGTGGTGGGCCTGGGCCGCGGTGCCCGGCGTACGGGCGGAGCGTATGGCTACGCGAGCGTGGACCTCACGCGCGAGGCGGACGTCGCCGCCGCCGTGGAGACCGCCGCGCCCGAGGTGGTCATCCACTGCGCCTCCATGACGGAGGTGGATGCCTGCGAGAAGGACCCGGAGGCCGCGTACGCGGGGAATGTCACCGCGGCCGCCGCCGTGGCGCGGAGCGCTCGCAAGGCCGGTGCGCACCTGGTGCACGTGTCCACGGACTACGTCTTCGACGGCGAGGCCGGGCCCTATTCCGAGGACGCGATTCCGAATCCTCGCGGCGTGTACTCAGTGACGAAGCACATGGGGGAGCAAGCCGCGCGCATGCTCGCGCCCGGCTGCGCCATTGCTCGCACCGCCGTGGTGTATGGCTGGCCTCCGGTGGAGGGCCGGCTCAACTTCGGTGCCTGGCTGGTGACCGCGCTGGAGAAGGGGCAGCAGGTGCGCCTCTTCGAGGACCAGATTGTGTCGCCCAGCTTCGCGGACAACGTGGCCGCCATGCTGGTGGAGCTGGGGACGCGGCGGCTGGGTGGCGTGTGGAACACTTGCGGCGGAACGGTCATCGACCGGGTGGGCTTTGGCCGCGCGCTGTGCGAGGTGTTCGGGTTCGATGCGAAGCTCATCGTCCCCACCCGCATGGCGGAGCTGAAGCTCGCCAGCCCCCGCCCGCTCAAGAGTGGTCTGCGCACCGACAAGGTGCGTGCCGAACTTTCCGTTCCTCCCTTGGCGCTCGCGGAGTCCTTGTCGCGCTTCCATGCGACCTGGCTCGCGGCTCGGGGACACTGACGTGCCGAGGTGGACATGAAGGGCATCATCCTCGCCGGTGGCTCGGGGACGCGGCTGTACCCACTGACGCGCGTGGTCAGCAAGCAGTTGCTGCCCGTGCATGACAAGCCGATGATCTACTACCCCCTGAGCACACTGATGCTCGCGGGTATCCGGGACGTGCTGGTCATCTCCACGCCGCAGGACCTGCCGCGCTTCCAAGAACTGCTGGGCAGCGGCGACCAGTGGGGCATGCGTTTCAGCTATGCGGAGCAGCCCAAGCCGGACGGCCTGGCCCAGGCCTTCGTCATCGGCCGGGACTTCGTGGGCGCTGACAGCGTGTCGCTGGTGCTGGGCGACAACATCTTCTACGGCCACGGCCTGAGCGAGCTGGTGAAGCGCGCGGCGTCGCGTACCTCGGGAGCGACGGTGTTCGGGTACTACGTGAAGGACCCGGAGCGTTACGGCGTGGTGGAGCTGGACGCGAAGAACCGAGCGGTGAGCCTGGAGGAGAAGCCGCTGAAGCCGAAGTCCAACTACGCCGTCACCGGGCTGTACTTCTACGACAACCAGGTGCTGGACATCGCCGCGGGCCTCAAGCCGAGCAAGCGGGGTGAGTTGGAGATTACCGACGTCAACGCGGAGTACCTGCGACGCGGCCAGCTCGACGTGGAGCTCATGGGGCGTGGCTACGCGTGGCTGGACACCGGCACGCACGAGTCGCTGATGCAGGCGTCGAACTTCATCGAAATCATCGAGCGCCGCCAGGGCCTCAAGGTGTCGTGCCCGGAGGAGATTGCGTTCCGCATGGGATACATCGGCGCGCAGCAACTGCTGACGCTGGCCGAGCCCATGCTCAAGAACGACTACGGCCAGTACCTGCGGGCGCTCGCGGAGAACCGGGGGGCCGTTTCGTGAAGGTGACGCCGCTGGAGATTCCGGACGTGCTGCTGCTGGAGCCCAAGGTCTTCGGTGATGACCGCGGCTTCTTCATGGAGATGTTCCATGCGGCGCGGTACGCGGCCGTGGGCATCCCCGGGCCCTTCGTGCAGGACAACTACTCGCGCTCGGCGAAGGGGACGCTGCGGGGCGTGCACTTCCAGGAGCCGCAGGCCCAGGGGAAGCTGGTGCAGGTGCTGGCGGGCGCCGTGTACGACGTCGCGGTGGACGTACGGCGCGGCTCGCCCACCTTCGGCCAGTGGGTGGCGGTGGAGCTGTCCTCGGACAACCGCCGTCAGCTCTGGATTCCGCCGGGTTTCGCCCACGGCTTCTGCGTGGTGAGTGACTCCGCGGACTTCCACTACAAGTGCACCGCGCTCTACGCGCCGGAGACGGAGCGGAGCGTCGTGTGGAATGATCCGGACCTGGCGATTCCCTGGCCGGTGAGCGAGCCGTTGTTGTCGCCCAAGGATGCCCAGGCCCCGAGACTCCGCGACGCACCCTTGCTTCCGGAGTACGTGGGCTGAACCGTGCCTGGGCATCCGGCTTCCAGCAGCGCTGAGGCAGGTGGAGATGCTCCAAGGGGCTCGCGGCTGGCCTCGATTGCTGTGGCCAGCGCGCTGTTCATGGAGTTCGTGGACTCCACCGCGCTGTCGACCGCGTTGCCCCGGTTGTCGTTGGCGTTCGGCACCGACCCCATCCATCTGAAGCTGGCGCTGACGTCGTACATCCTGGCGTTGGCGGTGCTCGCGCCCGCGAGCGGCTGGGTGGCGGACCGGTTCGGGCCCCGTCGCGTCTTCATGCTTGCGATGAGCGTGTTCCTGCTGGGCTCGGTGCTCTGCGGCTTCTCTCAGTCGCTGACCCAGTTGGTCATCTTCCGCACCCTCCAGGGGCTGGGCGGCGCGTTGATGACGCCCGTGGGGCGCATCATCGTGGTGAGCTCGGCGCCGCGAGAGCGCCTGGTGGCCGCCTTGAGCTGGTTCACCATGCCCGCGCTGGTGGGCCCGCTGGTGGGGCCTCCGTTGGCGGGCCTCATCCTGGGCGTCGCGGACTGGCCGTGGATTTTCTTCATCAACGTGCCCGTGGGCATCCTGGGCATGCTCGCGGTGGCGCGCTTCGTTCCGCCGCTGCACCAGCCGGACCCGGGGCCCTTCGACACGCGGGGCTTCGTGCTCGTGGCCGTCGCCATCACTACGCTGATTGGCGCGGCGGAGACGGTGGGCATCGGGCTGATGCCGCTGTCGTTGCAACTGGGGCTCGCGGCCGTCGCGTTCTTGTCGCTGGGGGCCTACGTGTGGCACGCGCTGCGCGTGGAGCGGCCCGTGTTGAATCTCCGGTTGCTGCGCATCGACACCTTCCGGGCCAGCATGATTGGCGGAACCCTGACGCGCATGGGCCTGGGGGCGTCGCCCTTCCTCCTGCCGCTGCTGTTTCAGGTCGGCTTGGGCTGGACGCCCGTCGAGGCAGGGCTGGTGACCATTGGCGGCGGCGTGGGCGCGCTCGCCTGCAAGTCGGTGGCGCCCTACATCATCCGGCGGTTCGGCTTCCGGCAAACGCTCATCTTCGCCAACCTGACGTCCGCTGTCCTGACCGCGATGCCGGCCTTCTTCCGGAACAGCACGCCGATTCCGCTCATCGTTGGCGTGCTCATGGTCAGCGGATTCATGCGCTCGATGCAGTTCACCGCGATCAATACCGTGGCGTATGCGGACATCCCCCCAGACACGGTGAGCAACGCGTCCACGCTGTCCGTGGTGACGATGCAGATGGCGCTGGGGTTGGGCATCAGCTTCGGCGGGTTGATGCTGCACCTGGCGCGCGGCGCTGGCGAGGCGCCGTTGACGCCGGACCGCTTCGTGCTGCCGTTCATCGCGGTGGGCATCATGTCGTCGCTGGCCGGACCGCTCTATCGCCGGTTGTCGCCCAATGCCGGGGCGCACATCGGGGGCCGCAGGGTGGGGTGAGCCGAGCGGCTCATGTGCCCGAGCGAAGCCACTCCGCGAGTCTTGCGCGTTTCTTCCCGCGAAGGTTCGTAAACAACGTGCTGTCGCTGATGTTCCACGCTGTGCCGAGGCGCCTGGCCGTGCGCGCAACCCAATCAGGAAGTTGCATCAACTCGCATGCGCCAAGTCCCCGGATGTCCTTGTGCAGCTTTTCGTTGTCGAAGCGGGTGTCGCTCCAGGCGTTTCTATCGTGGCCATCCATTCGGGATCTCTGCCAGACACTGAACCAGCGAGGGGTGCGGCTATCCACGTTGATGTTGCAATGATGGACGAGGGAGTTCGTCGCATGGGTGTCCCCAGCAAGAAGGTAGGTTCTGAACCAGATGGCATCCAGCTCACCGAAGCCCAGGTGCCGCGCCAGGTCGAGCGCGGGCGAGCGCGCGCGACGCCCTTGGAGCAGGGCCTCCATTCGCGCGAACAGGTCGTCCATCACGGGGGTGGAGCGCGCGTGCTTGCGCAAGTCCTCCAGACGGTCCAACTCCCAGCCCTGGCTCTGCACGGCCCGCTCCACATGGGGAATGAGCGCATCGACCGAGGCGTCCGATGCATCCACCGTCAGCACGGCCAGCATGTCCAGCGACACCTGCTCACAGGCCACGACAGCGGTCTGGATGGCCTGGAGCAAGGGTGGGGTGCTCGCCAGCACCTGGAACTTTGCTTTGCGCTGCTTCGAGCCCCACGCATAGGTCGTCTCCAGGTCGAGCAGGCCCTGGAGTGCTGCCTTCCAGGCTGCTCGGAGCTCTTCATCGGAGGCTTCTTGGGGGACCGCTTCGCGCAGGAAGTAGGCGTGGGGCCGGGAGTCGGCTTCGAGCCGACCCAGGAGCGCGCGGATGACAGGGGCCGGGAGCTGCTGGCAGGTACGCCCGAATGACCAGAGGGACGCGGGCTGTCCGTGAATGAGGCTCAACGCGGCGTGTGACGCAATGTCGGGGTCGACATCCGCTGGCAGCGTCTTGAGCGTCTTGGTGAACTGCTCCCAGTTCTGGCGGACTGGCGCGCGGAGAATGGATTCCACTTCCGCCACGGTGGGGCGCTGAGGCATTCCCCCGGCTCTACCAGAAACGCCTCGGGCTCACCCGTGACGAAGGTCAACCAAGTGGTTGTTCATTGCCTCGGCCGGGAATATGTTGAACCATGTGGTTTAGCAAGGGCGCCAACCCTCGGATTGAAAGGAAAAGCCATGTCTTCAGCACAGAGCGTCCAGGTTCGCGTCACACGGCGTTTCAGCGCGTCGCCTGAGCGGGTGTTCGACGCCTGGCTCAATCCGGAGATGGTCGGCCAGTGGATGACTGGGCCGACGGTCCGGGACGAGGAGGTGCTGCGGCTCGCCATCGACCCGCGCGTGGGCGGCAAGTTCTCCTTCTTCGTGCGGCGGGCCGGAGAAGAAATCGACCACGTGGGCACGTACCTGGAGATCGACCGGCCGCGCCGGCTCGTCTTCACCTGGCACATCGACAAGGAGGGGGACGAGCTCAGCCGGGTGACGGTGGAAATCACACCGCGCGACACCGGCTGCGAGCTGACGCTCACCCACGAGATGGACGCGAAGTGGGCCGACTACGCGAGCCGGACGGAGCAGGGCTGGGCCACCATGATTGACGTGCTCGTCCGCGTGCTGGCGCAGGGCTGACACTCCGGTCGTCCGTCGCGCCTTGATTTAAAGGTTAATCGCGTTATGCGACTAGAGTCGCCTCTCCCGTCCGGGTTGCACCGTGACAACCAGAGAGGTGGCCATGAAGCGCATGACGACATGGAAGCGGACGTTTCTGCTGCACGCCACGTGGGCGCTCCTGTGGGGCACCCCGGCGGCGGCCGTAACGCCGTCGAACGTGACGAAGGTCTCCCGGGTGACGGGCGCGACGCCCGCCGGTGAGCTGCTGCCGAACCCGAACCAGACGCACACGAACCACGACGTCCATGGGACGGACCTGGGCATCGTCTGGGACAAGGGCGGTGGCGAGGTGTTCGTCCTGTTCGGGGACACCTTCGGCGCGGGCTGGTGTGGCAATGGTGGCTGTGGGGGCGGCTGGCGCAGCAACGTCTTGGCGCGTTCGTCCGATACGAACCTGGCCAACGGCTTGTCCTTCTCCTCCATGATTCAGGACGGGCCTCGGCATGCGAAGGAGATCCTCGCGTCCCGGAAGGTCAACTTCGACGAAATCACCGTCATCCCCACCGCGGGCGTCACCATCGGCTCGCGGCACTACATCCACTACATGTCCATCCACCACTGGGGGGAGGCGGGCATGTGGTTCACGAACCACGCGGGCATCGCGTACTCGGATGACCAGGGGCAGAACTGGGTGAAGCACCCGACGGCGCGTTGGCAGAACACGCCGGCCTGGACGAACAACTTCCAGATGGCGGCCTTCGTCAGGAACGGCGGGTTCGTCTACATGTACGCGACGCCGAACGGCCGCTTCGGCAACGTCCACCTGGCCCGCGTGCCGGAGACGGCGCTGCTGGACATCAACGGCTACCGCTACTGGGATGGAAACGGATGGAGCGTGTCGCAGGCGGCGGCGCGGCCCGTCGCCATTGGTATCGCGGGTGAGTTGTCCGTCTCGTATCACGCGCCGCTCGGGCGCTTCCTGATGACGTACCTGAACGAGCACCGGCAGGCGGTGGTGATGCGTGACGCCGCCACGCCCACGGGGCCCTGGAGCGGAGAGAAGGTGCTCGCCAGTGGAGCCGTGTACCCGGGCCTCTACAACGCGTTCATCCACCCCTGGGGCAACACCGGAAACTCGCTGTACTTCGTCATGTCCCAGTGGACGCCGTACAACACCTTCCTCATGCGGGCCACGCTGGCCCACGACGCGCACAGCGACAACCTGCTCTCCGAGCCTGGCTTCGAGACACAGGCGGCCACGCCGGTGATGGCGCCCTGGTATCTGCAAGGCTCGGGCGGCGTGGACCGGGCGCTCGGCAACGCGCGCAGTGGGCAGGACAACGGCTTCGTGAACGCGAGCAGCGGGTGGAATGCGCTCAAGCAGAGCGTCGTCGTCCAGCCTTACACGGACTACACGCTGCGCGGCTGGGTCCGCAGCTCCGCCAACAACACCGCGGGCTACTTCGGGGCTCGCGGGCCGGGCAATGGCCCCATCCTGGGCGAGGTGCCCTTCGGCGCGCTGGGGGCCTACACGGAGCGGGTGGTCCACTTCAACTCCGGGCCGAACGCGCTCATCGAGGTGTATGGCGGCCTCTGGGCCGACAACGTTGATACCTGGATGCAGCTCGATGACGTCAGCCTGACGCGTGGGAGCAATCTCATCCACCAGGCGGGCTTCGAGCAGCAGTCCACGAACAACGCCACGTCGCCCTGGTACACCGAAGGCAGGGCGGGCATTGACCGGGGACTCGGCTATGCGCGCACGGGCGCCAACAACGCCTGGGCGCGGAACGACACGGGGTGGAATGCCGTGAAGCAGGAGGTCGCGGTGACGCCGAACACCCAGTACACGCTGACGGGCTGGGTGAAGACGTCCACGAACCACGCGGATGGCTACTTCGGCGCGCGGCTGCTCCGGAGCGGGCCCATCCTCAACGAGGTGCGTTTCGCCCAGCCGCTGGGCAACTACACGCAGTTGTCGGTGTCGTTCAACTCCGGCGCCCAGCACAGCGTGGAGGTGTTCGCGGGAATGTGGGCGAACACCGGCGACACCTGGATTCAGGTGGATGACCTGACGCTGACGCGGAACTGAGGCCCCTTACCGCGAAGGCGGGGACACGGCCCCGGTGAAGGGGGGGCCTGGTGGCATCTCCTCGACTTCGCGGACGTGGCGGGCGGTATAGCCCCGCACCGCCGCGATGAGCGCCAAGAGGCCGGCGGCGATGAAGCACAGGGCGATGCCCCGGCTGCGCGCGTCGAGTTGTTCCAGCGGCCCGAAGAGCGCGGGGATGGAGAAGGAGACGCCGTCCAGGTGGTCCGCGATGACGCCCGCCGCAAGGTACGCCAGCGGCTGGACGGACCAGGCAATCATCCCGCGCATGGCGAAGACGCGTCCCCGGAGTGCGGCGGGGACCTGCCCCTGCCAGATGGCCTGGCTGCTTGCATCCATGATGGGGATGCAGAATCCCGCCATGAAGGTGCAATACCCGAGCATCCTCAGGGTGGGGAACAGCCCTGCGAGCACCATGACCGTCCCCAGGCCCACCCCGACTCCGAGCACCCCATGGATGCGGTTCTTCGGCCCGCCCCACGCGGTCATCACGACGCTCCCCATCAGGAGCCCCAGACCCCCCGTGGACAGGAGTCCCCCGAGAACGGCCGGGTTGGCGATGTCCAGCACCAGCGGAGGAAGCAGCACCTGCATGGCGGAGAGCGAGCAGTTGGTGGTGACGGAGAACGCGAGCAAACCGAGCAGACCCCGGCGTGCCTTGAGGTAGTTCCACCCTTCGAGGGCTTGTTGCAGCGCGGATGTGCTCGCATCCGAGGAGGCCCCGCTCCCCGTGGGCAGGCTCCGAATGAGCGACAACGTGGTGATGGCGGCCAGGCAGCTGATGAAGTCGATCAAGACCACCGTGCCCAGGCTGGTGGCGCTCATCAGGAACCCCGCCAAGGGAGGGGCGATCAGGGGCACGGCGGCATCGCTCGCCTGGACGAGGCCGTTGGCGCGGCCCAGGTGCTTCGCGGGGACGAGTGCTGGCGTCAGGGCGGTGTACGACGTCCGTTGAAGCGCACCGCTCACCGACGCGAGGGCGGTGCCTACGTAGACGTGCCAGGGCGCGAGCTGATCGAACGAGATCAGAATGGCATAGACGAGGGTGACCAACCCCGCGCCGCAATCTCCCAGACGCATCGCGTTCCGGAGATCCCAGCGATCCACCAGCACCCCCACGATGGGTGCCACGAGCACCCCGGGCAGGATGGTCAGCACGGAGATCAGCGCGAAATCCGTGACCGAGCTGGTGAGGCCATACACCCAGAGCCCCAGGGCGAAGCTGGTCAGGGCGCTGCCGAGCTTCGACACCGTCTGGCTGCCCCAGATGATGGCGAAGCGCAGCACGCCGGTCCCTGACTCGCTCATCGCTGCTCAGACGCGGGGGACCTGCGGTGCAGGGAGGAATAGGCCTCTTGCAGCTTCATCCCCAGGGCAATGCGTGCCGCCACCGGACCGACGCGAACCGCTGACGGGATGTCCCACCACCAGAGGTTGAACGCGATGGAGGGGGAAACGGTGTGGACGCGATGCCACCAGTTCACCGGCAGGAAGAGCAGGTCGCCCGGTTCGAGGATGAAGTCGTAATCCGGCCGGAGCCCGCTCGCGGTCATCCGCCTGGCCGCTCCCACCTCGAGGTCCACTCCGCTCAGGTCCGCGGCCCAGTCGAGCGGTGCTGGTTGGAGTCGCCGGGCCTGGTGGGGCGCATAGAGTTGCCAGCGCTTCTGGCCGGAGAGCTGGGCATAGAGGTTGTGGGCGCGATCCCTGTGAAGCTGAGCGAAGGTGCCGCGCGGGGCGATCCAGACAGAGGATTCGGTGAGGCGGTTCAACCACCGGGGGGCGTAGTCCGGGAAGCGGACGTCCTCTCGCAGGGAGGGGACGGCCCGAAGCAGCGATGGACCCACCAGATGGTTGATGTCCTCTGGCCGCTTCCCCAGCATCGTGTCCGCGAGTTCATCCAGGTCGCTTTCGAGCGGAAGCGACGAGGAGGCCCCCACCTCGTCCAGATAGGTGGACAGCTTCATCCGCCGTGCGCCACCCAGAGGGGCCGAGGTGCCTGGCAGGGCGCCCCGCGTGTAGAGCGCCGACCTGACGGTGATCTCGATGTCTCCGTGCATGGCGCGGAACCACTCGAACGTCCACTTCGAGAAGGCGGGCCAGGCCTGGACGGCGCCGGTGAAGATGACCGGTTGTCCCGCCTTCTCCCACGACGCGATGAAGTGCTCGCGGGAGACGAGCGGAACCCGGGGGATGGCCTGCGGCTTCATGGCGTGCTCCTCCATCCTCCGGGCTACTGCACGGCCACCGCCGTCTCGAGTCCGCGCCGTTTCAGGTCCAGGATCAGCAAGTCGAGCGACATGTTCTCGTCGTTCGTCGAGAAAATCTTGTTCTCATTGAGGTACTGCGACATCTCATTGATGAAGCTCTCGATGTACTCGACCTTCCGCGGGTAGTCGTCCTCGTCCGCGTAGCCCAGCAACGAGTCGAACGAGCTGGACCGCTCGTAGCGCTTGCGGAAGGGGGACTTGGAGTAGTCGCGCGAGGTGATTTCGAGCGGGGTGAAGAGGCGCAGCTCGAGCCTCCCTCGGACCGTGAAGAAGGGGCGGACCTTCTTCTCCAGCACGTTCTTTCGCAGGAAGTCCACGGTCATCTTGAGCTGATCCACTGTCTCGCCGGGATAGTTGTGGAACAGCATCAGCTTGTTCACGATCCCCTTCTGGCTGCTGATGTCGAGGATGTTCTGCACCTGCCGGATGGAGACCCCCTTGATCATCTTCTTGAGGACTTCCTGCGAGGCGGACTCCAGGCCCCATTCGATGACGCGGATGCCGGCCTTGTGCCAGAGCTCCAGGATCTTCTCGTCGGTGAACTGGGGCTCGAAGCGGGCATAGGTGAGGATGTTCACGTCAAGGTCGCGCCGGATCAGCTCCTCGGCGATGGCCGTGCCCTCCTTCACCTCCAGCATGTCATCCACGAAGTGGAAGAAGCGCGTGTTGTAGCGCTTCGCCAGGAGCTCGATGATGTCCACCGTCTTCACGGCATCGTTGCTGTAGTAGCCGGAGTACGTCTTGTAGTGGTTGCAGAACGTGCACTTGGCGAACGCGCATCCGCGCGAGGTGGACAAGGGCAACGTCGGCAGCAAGAACTTGTCGAGGTCGTAGCCATCGAAGTCCGGCCGGAAGATCGAAAGCTGGATGTCGTGGCGCGGCTCGTTGACCTGGATGTTTCCTTCCGCATCCCGGAAGACGACGCCGTCGAGCTGCTCCACGGGCTTGCCGCGCAGGAGCTCCAGGAAGGTGGTCTCCGCTTCCTTGAGGAAGGCGTAGTCGATGCAGTCGTTGTTCTTGAGGTACTCTTCCTTGAAGGTGGAGGCGTCCGGTCCCCCGACGGCGATTTTTCCCTGGATGAGCGGCTTGAGGCGCCGGGCGAACCAGAGGGTGGCCTTGCGCTGAATCTGGATGACGGAGAAGCCCACCACGCGCGGGTTGAGGGCCGCCACCTCCCGTACCTTCTGGTGCAGGAAGTTCGTCACCGGGTTGTCGATCTCTCCGCCGGCCTCGTCATAGGTCAGCGCCAGATCGATGACGATGTGCAGCATCCCGGTCAGCACGAAGATGAGCGAGGCGAGGCTGCTCTCCTGCTCGTCGCAGAAGACCTCTTCGTACTTGCGGGCCTGGAGCTTCTGCTTCACCTGTTCGACCCTGGCGAAGCCAATCTGGTTGTCGATGTAGTGCAGGTAGACGAGCGCATTGCGAATGCGATCGAAGTCCGCCGGGATGTCGATGTGTGCCTTGGCCAGTTCAGGGAGGAACCGGTAGGCCAGATCCTTCAGCATCTCCTCCGTGAGGAGGAAATCCCGGAGCAGCACGTTGACGTCCTGCTGCTTCACCTTGAAGAAGTTCTTCCTCAGTGCCGCCGTCAACGTGGGCACCGCCAGATGCGGATAGTCCATGTTGTGGTTTGGCATCTTGAGGAGGACCGCGTCGGTGCGGCGCTCGCGGGCGGCCGGCGTATCGGCGTTGTCCTTCCCAGGCTGGGCGGCGTTGTCGTCGGCCATGGACGGATTGCTTGCCATCGGTGTACCCCCGTGTGATTGGTTCAGCTCTTGCGACCCTTGTCGGTCGCGAGCTCCAACGAGTTGCGCTCCAGGATCCACCTGTTGTCCACGAAGACGGGGGACTGGCACTCGTAGGTGTCGGCGATCGAATCCAGATCAAACTCCAGCACCACGCTGTTGCTGCTGTGCCGCCACTCATTGTACTGGCCCAGCGAGGCATACCGCTCGAGGAAGGCCTGGTCGAACGCGGCGATTCGGGCCTCCACCGCGGCCTCCACCCCATAGCCTGTGCGCAGCTTCGCGATATCGGCTTCGACGGACTGCTCCTGGTTCATGATCCGCGCGAGGTGCCACAGCTCCTTCAGCGCGTAGAAGTGCTTCACGAAGCCGCCCCGGCTCAGGTTCACCGAGTCGTTCAACTGCGGCCAGCGGGACCAGAGTTCGGCGAGGGCGTTCGCCAGTTGCGCCGAGTCGTCGCCACCGGCCGTGAAGGGGACTTCGATCACCGGGAAGCGAGACAGGAGGGCGCGATCCTCCGGGCTCTCGGAGAGCTTCCGCAGCTCGGAGAGCAGCGCCGGGAGTGTCTGGGGCAGCCGCTCGGCGGTGATACAGAACCGGAAGTCGATGATGTAGCGCCGCAGGAGGGCGGCCGTGGACCGGAGACTGTCCGCCAGGCCGGAGAAGTTGTCATGGTCCGTCAGGTGCGGCAGCAGCATGAGCTTCGGCAGCCGGCAGTCCAGGCGGGTGAGGAGATCGACGAACGACGCATCCGGTTGCACCGGGCTCAAGATTTTGAAGTTCGGGTCCGGCTTCTGCGAGTCCTTGCGATCCCGGAACACGCCAATGATCTGCTCAAGCTGTGCGCGTACCTGCGCGTTGTCGTGGGGCACCCCGAGGAATGCTGTCAGGTGCGCGTAGTGCGTGTTGTGGTACCAGCGCAGCTCCTGCTCTATCCGCGCGAGGAGGCTCTGCTCATCCTGGACAGGGAGGACATACTCGACGATTCGCTTACGCAATCTTCCTCCACCTTACAGATGGCGGGCTGTTCACGATTCACATGAATTATAACGGTCGGCGGGCGCCAACGCTACCCGGGGCCATTCGCGCTGCGCTGCGTCGGCGCCGGGCCTATCCCTCTTCTCCGGTGCGCTGCGGGGTGACGGGTTTGGGTTTGATACGGCGCAGCCGATCGAAGTCCGAGGCGCGGCGTGTGTCTTTGAGGACGCCCTCTTGCTTACGCTCGGTCTCCGTCTGGAGCTCCAGACGGGCCAGGCTCCTGTCCGCCCCGCTGGCAAGCTGCCGTAAGAGCAGCTCGTATTGCCGGTGCATCCGCGCAATGGTCGCCTCGTCGAAGATGTCGGCGTCGTAGCTCCACGATGCCTCGAGCCCGCCGTCGTGCTCCGTGAGGATGACGACGAGGTCGAACTTCACCGCGTCGAAGTTGGGAGTCACCTGGCTCAAGCTCAGGTTCCCGAGCCGGAGCGGTGGCAGCGGCGTGTTCTGCAACACGAAGAGAATCTGGAAGAGCGGGTTGTAGCTCAGTGAACGCTCAATCCCGAGCTCGTCCACGACGCGCTCGAAGGGCACGTCCTGGTGCTCGTAGGCCTCGAGCGTCAGCGTCCTGACGCGCTGAAGGAGTTCCTGGAAGGAGAGGGCGCCTTGAACCTGGCACCGGAGCGCGAGGGTGTTGACGAAGAACCCGATCAAATCCTCGGTGAGCGGGTGGGCCCGGTTGGCCAGGGGAACCCCCACCACGACGTCCTCGCTGCCCGTCAGCCGGTGAAGCAGCGTGTAGAAGGCCGCCAGCGCGGTCATGAAGAGCGTCGTCCCCTCCTGTCTTCCGAGCTTCTGGAGCGCTTCGGTGTCCTGGGGGCTGAGCCGTCCAACAACGAGCTTGCCGCGGTGGCTCGGAACTTCGGGCCGTGGGAGCGCGGAGGGTAACGCGAGCCGCGCGGGGGCTCCTGCCAGCCGCTGGCGCCAGTACTGGAGCTGGCGGTCGAGGAGCTCGCCCTGGAGCCAGTGCCGTTGCCAGTACGCGAAGTCGGCATATTGGATTGGCAGGGGCGGCAGCGGGTTCTGCTTGCCTGCGCTGAACGCCTCGTAGAGCGCTGTCATCTCGCGGAAGAGCACTCCCAGTGACCAGCCGTCCGAGACGATGTGGTGGAGCGTCACCAGCAAGGCGTGCTCCTGTTCGTCCAGCCGCAGCAGGCGGACGCGCAGCAGCGGGGGCTCGGCGAGTTCGAACGGCCGCTCCGCCTCCGTCTTCTCGATCTCCCGGGCACGCGCCTCGCGCTCGCCCGCGGGCAACGCGCGGAGGTCCTCGACCGGCATCTTCAGCGTCAGCGACGGCACGATGCGCTGGACCGGGCGCCCCTCCTGGGACTCGAACGCGGTGCGGAGCACCTCGTGGCGCTCCAGCAGCGTCTCCACGCATCGCTCGAGCACCGCCACGTCGAGCGCGCCGGTGAGCCGCAGCGCTCCCGGGATGTTGTACGTCGAGGCGTGCGGCTCGAGCTGGGCGAGGAACCAGAGCCGTTGCTGCGAGTAGGACAGTGGCAGGGGGGCGCCCCTGTCCACTGGGGAGAGCGGCCGCGCGGCGGCCTGCCGGGAGCGGCTTGCCGCCTCGATTCGCTCCGCCAGCGTGGCCACGGTGCCGCCCTCGAACAACGACTTCAACGGCAGCTCGATGCCGGTGGTTTCACGCACCCTCGACAGGAGCCGTGTCGCCAGCAGCGAGTGCCCACCCAACTCGAAGAAGTTCTCGTGAATCCCGACGTGGGTCCTTCCGAGCAACTCGCGCCAGAGCGACACGAGGGTCAGCTCGGCCGCGGTGCGAGGTGCGCTCAGGGGGCCTCCAGCCTCTGGGCTGTCCAGAGGCGCCTGGGCAAGCACCCGCCGATCGACCTTGCCGTTCGGGGACAGGGGCAGTGCGTGGTGGAACACCACGGCGGATGGAATCATGTGCTCGGGGAGCTGAGGCTCCAGGTAGTCCCGCAGGTCGCCGGAGGTGATGGCGGAGGCGTCCCGGAGGACGACATGCGCCACCAACCGCTTGGTGTCCGCGCGCTCACCGGCCGCCACCACGGCGGCGTCGCGCACCGCCGGATGCCTGAGCAAGGTGGCCTCCACCTCACCGGGCTCAATCCGGAAGCCGCGGACCTTCACCTGGTTGTCGACCCGGCCCAGGAACTCGATGGACCCATCAGCCCTCCAGCAGGCGAGGTCTCCCGTCCGGTACATCCGGCTGCCCGGCTTGCGGCTGAACGGGTCCGGCAGGAACCGCTCCGCGGTCAAGTCGGCATGCCCCATGTACCCACGCGCGAGCCCGTCGCCCGCGCAGTACAGCTCGCCTGGCGCTCCGAGCGGTACGGGCTCGAGTCCTGCGTCGAGGAGATGGACCCGAGTGCCCGTGACAGGCGCGCCGATGGGGACCGGTGCCGTGGCCTCGTCCAGCGCCTCCATGGGGTGGCAGCAGGTGAACGTGGTGTTCTCCGTGGGGCCATAGCCGTTGATGAGCCGGAGCCCGGGGGGACGCTCGAGCACGCGGCGCACGTGGGTGGGGGAGAGCACGTCTCCGCCCGCGAGGAGCTGCCGCACCCCCGAGAGTGCTTCCAGGTGGTGCTCCACCACGTTGTGAAAGAGCCCGGCGGTCAGCCACAGCGTGGTGACCCGGTGCCTGGCCAGCGTGTCCTCGAGGCGCTCGAGTGATGTCCCGTCGCCGGGGAACAGGACCAGGCGGCCACCGTTCAACAGCGGCCCCCAGAGCTCCAGCGTCGCGGCATCGAACGAGAATGGCGCGAGGTGGAGGAAGGCATCCTCCGCGGACAGCGTCACGTAGTTGGGGGCGGTGACGAGGCGGACCACGGCCCGGTGGGGGATGCAGACGCCCTTCGGCTGGCCGGTGGAGCCCGACGTGTACATGACGTAGGCGAGGTTCTCGGCTCCCGCCGCGTCCGGCACGCCTCCCGCGGACTCACCGGCGATGGACGACCATCCGGCGTCGAGGCAGAGCCGGTCCGCGAGGATGCCCTCGAGCGTCGGCTCCAAGGCCTCCTCGGTGAGGACCAGCCTCGCGTCCGCGTCCGTCAGCATCCGCGTGAGGCGCTCCCGTGGGTGGCCCGGCTCAAGAGGCAGGTATGCCCCCCCTGCCTTCAGGATGCCCAGCATGCCGATCACCCTCTCGAATGAGCGGCGCACATACAGTCCCACCCGGGTGTCGGGTCCAACGCCGCGGCGCCGGAGGTGATGCGCAAGCTGGTTGCTGCGTCGAGCGAGTTCCCCGTACGTCAATCGCTGGTCGTCCAACTCGACGGCGACGGCGTGTGGGGTCCGGGTGGCCTGCTCCTCGAAGCGCTGGTGGATGGTCGCGTCGCGCGGGTACCCACGTCCGGTGCTGTTGGCCCGGGTCATCACCGCCACCTCCGGCTCGGTGAGCAGCGGGAGCCGCGCAATCGGCGCGCCGGGGTGCTCCAGCGCTCCCCGGAGCAGCCGCTCGAAGTGCTCGGCCATGCGGGACACCGCCTCGGTGGTGAGCCAGGTGGTGTCGAACTGCCAGCTCGCCACCCAGCCATCGCCCCTTTGCTCAATCTCAAGCAGGAGATCGAACTTCGCCTGCTCGGGCAGCACCTCCTCGAAGGAGGTCTTCAGGCCCGGCAACGTGGGGCCCCCGCCGGGCGTGTCTCGCAGGAGGAACATGAGCTGCAGGAAGGGCGGCCGACTGGACGTGCGGACTGGCCGGACCGCCTCCACCAGCTTTTCGAATGGCAGATCCTGGTGCGCGAGGGCGGTGAGGGCCACCTCGCGTACCCGTGCCACGAGCTGCTGGAAAGTGACGTGCTCGGGAAGGTGGTTTCTGAGGACCAGCGTGTTCACGAAGAACCCGGCCACCCCTTCAAGTGCCCGATGGGTCCGGTGCGCCACCGGCGTGCCGACCACGAGATCTCGTTGGCCGGTGTGTCGGTACAGCAGCGCCTCGAATGCGGCGAGCATCGCCATGAAGGGCGTAGCGCCCTCTGCGTGGCAGAGCGCGTGCAACGAGGCCATCAGCGGCGCGGGCAGGGGGCGCCGGACGACGCCGGCCGGACCGGGGACGCTGGAGCGCGCCCGGCGGGACAGGGGCAGCTCAAGCTCCGCCGGCGCGCCCTCCAGTACCCTCCGCCAATGCGCGAGCTGCCCCGCTTGCACTTCGTCATTGAGCCACCCGCGCTGCCACACCGCGAAGTCGGCGTACTGCACCTCCAGCGCTGGCAGTGCCGCCTCACGTCCGGCGCTCCGGGCGCCATAGAACTCCGCCAGATCCCGGAAGAGGAGGTCTAGCGACCACGCGTCGCACACCACGTGGTGGAGTACCACCACCAGGCGGTGCTCCTCTTCGCCCAGTTGGAGCAGCCGCGCGCGCATCAGCGGCGCTCGTGAGAGATCGAAGGGGAGGGCGGCCTCTGCGCGGACCAGCTCCGCCGCGCGAGCCTCCCGTTGCCCGGGCGGCAGCGCGCGCAGGTCATCCACCTCGAAAGGCAGTTTCACGGCGGGCTCGATGAGTTGGACCGGTTCACCATCCCGCTCGAGCAAGCGGGTCCGCAGGATTTCGTGCCGCCGCGTCAGCTCGCTCAGGGAGAACTCGAGCGCGGCGGCGTCGAGCCTTCCAACGAGGTGGAGCGTCCCGGGCATGTTGTAGGCGGCGCTGCCGGGCTCCATCTGGGCCAGCAGCCACAGCCGTTGCTGCGCGAAGGACAGTGGCGGTGGTGCGCTGCGGCTGGCGCGGACGAGCGGCGGAGTGGCGCGGGGGGCGGGGGTGTTTCCGGCCTGCTCGATACGCGCCGCCAGCGCCGCGATGGTGCCCTCCTCGAACAAGGCCCTGAGTGGCAGTTCCACCCCGAACGTGCTCCGGAGCCGGGCGAGGACCTGCATGGCCAGCAATGAGTGGCCTCCCAACTCGAAGAAGCCCTGGTCGATGCCCACGCGGTCGAGCTGCAGGACATCCGCCCAGATTCCGGCGAGCATCGCCTCGGTCTTCGTTCGCGGCGCCTCTCCCTCGGTCGAGGAGGGCGGGGGAGGCAGGGCGCGCCGGTCCACCTTTCCGGAGGAGCCATACGGGAACGCGGCGAGCCGGACGATCGCGGCCGGAACCATGTAGGGGGGCAGCCGCGCGGCGAGCTGAGCGCGCAGGGCCGACGGCGCCACTTCCGGTGCGGCAACCGCGTACGCGATGAGCCGCGCCTCCTTCCCCGCGTTCTCCCCATGGAGCAGGACGATGGCGTCGCGGACGCCCTCACAGGCGCGGAGCGCGGTTTCAATTTCACCCAGCTCCACGCGGAAGCCCCGGACCTTCACCTGGTCGTCGGCGCGTCCCAGGTACTCCAGCACGCCGTCCGCACGCATGCGGGCCAGATCGCCGGTGCGGTAGATGCGGCTGCCCGGCGTGGTGGCGTGCGGGTCCGCCATGAATCGCTCGGCGGTCAGCGCGGGATCGCGGAAGTAGCCTCGGGCCAGTCCCTCACCCGTCAACCACAGCTCCCCCACGCCGCCCGCCGGTACGGGTTCAAGCCGCCCATCGAGGACGTAGGCTCCCATCGTCCGCAGCGGTTGTCCGATGGGGACGTCGTCCAGCCCCGTTGTCGTCGCAGCCGACAGGTCGTGGCAGGTGGCGGACACCGTTGCTTCGGTCGGCCCGTAGACGTTGATCAGGTGAATGGATGGTGGCGCGTGGCGGTGCCACTGCGTCACCCGGTCGGCGCGCACACGTTCCCCTGCGACGATCACGAAACGAAGCGACGCGGGAAGCGTGAGTCCCCTCTCGGCCATCGCGGCGACCACCGTGTGGAAGAAGGCGGTCGGCAGGTCCAGCAGCGTCACCGCCCACCGTTCACACCCGGCGAGGAAGCCCTCCACGGTATCGAGCATCGCCGCGTCACGGAGGACGAGCGTGGCGCCAGTGCAGAGCGCGAGGAAGATCTCCTCCACGCTGGAGTCGAAACTGAGGGAGTTGAACTGGAGGATGCGATCCTCGGGGACGACGCCAAAGCGCACCCGCTCCGCTTGGACGAGGCTCGCGAGGGCGCGATGGGACACCATGACGCCCTTGGGCCGCCCGGTGGAGCCGGACGTATAGATGACGTAGGCGAGGTTCTCCGGCGTCACGGCGGAGGGGGGCGGCTCATGGCGTGTCTCCTGGGCCTCCACCGTCACCACGGTGACACCCAGGCTGGCGAAGAAGGCCGCGTGGGATGCACGGGTGACGGCGATCCGCGCCTCCGAATCCACAAGGACGTCCGCGCGCCGCGCGTTGCTGAACTCGGGGTCCAGCGGTACGTAGGCCCCTCCCGCCTTGAGAATCCCGAGCACCGCGATGAGCTGCTCGATCGAGCGTTCGAGGTAGAGCACTACGCGGGTGTCGGGTCCTACGCCCAGCTCGCGCAACCGCCAGGCCAGCGCGTTGGCCCGGGCGTCCAACTGCCCATACGTCAGCGAGCCCTCTCCGGACAGGATGGCGGCCGTCTCCGGCGAGTGCCGCGCGCTCGCCTCGAACCAGGTGTGGATGCAGGCGGGCGGCGGCGTCTCCAGGGCCCGCCCCCAGGCGAGCAACCGCGCCCGGTCTTCTGCGGGGTCGAGTTGCAGCACGGCCAGCGGCGCATCGGGCTGGTCCACGGCGCTGCGCAGCAGCGACTCGTATCTCCGCAACAGCCGCTCGGCCGTCCCGGGCTCGAAGAGGTCCACGTTGTATTCGAGCGCCACGTGGAAGCGCCCGTCGAGTTCAGCGATGGAGAGGGCGAGGTCGAGCTGGGCCGTTCCGAGCTCCAACTCCAGGGACTCCATGGCCACGCCCGCGAGCGAGAGCCTCGCGCCGCCCGTGCCCTGGGCCAGGGCCGCCAGTCCTTTCTCGCTCCGCGGCGGAGATTGCTGGAAGGAGAAAATCGTCTGGAACAGCGGGGAGCGGCTCGCCTGGCGCAGGGGGGCCAGACGCTCGACGAGGAGGCTGAACGGCATGGCCGCGTGCTCGAGCGCCTCATGGACGGTCCGGCTCGCTTGCGCCATCAACGCGCGGAACGAGAGCCCACCATCCAGTTCCAGCCGCAGCACCAACGGGTTGACGAAGTACCCGATCGTCTCCGCCAGCTCGGCGCCCTCGCGGCCCACGGTCGGCGCTCCCACCCAGAGCTCCCGCTGGCCATTGTGCCGGTACAACAGCGCGGCATACGCCGCGAGCAAGGGCGCAAAGGGAGTTGCCATCTCGCGGCGAAAGAGCTCCTTCAACCGCGCCGTGAGCGCCGCGTCCAGCACGCGCTCCCTCCTGCCGCCGCGGTACGTCTGCACCGGCGGGCGGGGGTGATCCGCCAGGTGCTCGAGGACCGGAGGGGAGCCCGACAGCCGGCGCCGCCAGTACTCCCAGAGGCGCTGTCCGTGCTCACCCTCAATCCGTTCCTGCTCCCAGCGCACGCCGTCCGCGTAGGAGGCCGCAGGGGCGGGGAGGACCGCCGCGACACCGTCCCGCTCCGCGGGGTAGAGCGCGGAGAGTTCCCGGGCAAGCTGTCCGAGCGACCAGAAGTCCGCGATCAGATGATGCGCCACCACCAGCAGCACCTGCTCGGTCTCGCTTCGTCGGTACAGCCGGAGCCGAAGCAGGGGACCCTGCTGGAGCTCGAACGGGAGCGCGGCCTCTTCGCGGAGCCGGGCGCGCAGCGTGTCGTCACTCCAGGCGGAGGCGTCCTCGTAGCGGAAGCCGGCTTCTCCTTCCGGGTGGACCCGCTGGAAGGGCGTCCCTTCATGCGCATGGAACGTGGTGCGCAGGCTGGGGTGGCGCTCGACGAGCCGGTGCACCGCGCGCCGGAGCAGTCCCTCGTCGAGCGGCTCCAAGACGCGGAGCGCCGCGGCGATGTGGTAGGCGGCGCTGTCGGGCGCGAGCTGGTGCATGAACCACAGCGCGCGCTGGCCGTGTGACAGAGGGAAGTCACCTACCTCCGCGCTGGCCGGGCGCTCGGGCTGCCAGCGCGCACCGGCTGCGCGCGCCGCTTCGACCCCAGCGGCGATCTCCGCCAGGTTGCGGCTGCCCAGCAGGCGCGGCAACGGCACGATGACGCCCCATCGGAGCTGGAGCCGGTGCTGGAGCTCCACGCTCGACAGCGAGTCCAGGACCAGTTCCTCCAGGCCCGCCGTGGCGGCAACTGGCAACGACAGAACCTGGGAGACCTCCTCCGCGACTTCGCGCCACAGCGGCGAGTCCTCGATGCCGGGCGGCGCGTTCTCTGCCGCGGTGAGGGGCCCTGTCCTTGCCGTGTCCAGTGTGGCGTGTGCCAGGACCTGCAACTCGCCCGCGAGGAACGCCGCGCGGCACGCATGTCGTTGAATCTTCCCGCTCGACGTCTTGGGTACCGAGCCGGGTTCGATCAGGACCACCGAGGAGGCCATCAGCTCGTGCTGCTCGGCCACCGTTCTGCGAATCGCGCTGATGACTTCGTCGAGGCCGCTTTCCGCGCGCTGCGCGTTGGCCTCGTAAACGACCACGAGCTGCTCGGTGCCATCCGCTTCCACGGAGAATGCCGCGCCAGAGCCGGGGCGCACCGCCGGGTGGCATTTCTCGACCGTGAACTCGATGTCTTGGGGGAAGTGGTTGAGCCCGCGGATGATGATGAGGTCCTTTGCGCGCCCGGTGACGAAGAGCTCACCGTCGCGGAGGAACCCAAGGTCACCCGTGCGGAGAAACGGGCCCTCGCCCGTGCCGCGCAGCCGGGCCTGGAAGGTCCGCGTGGTGGCCTCGGGTTGGCCCCAATAGCCACCGGCCACGCTCGAACCCGAGACCCAGATTTCGCCAATCTCCCCATCGCGCCGGAGCTCGAAGGTCTCCGGATCCACGACAGCCAACCTGCCGTCGATCACATTCCGCCCGGAGCCCACCAACGGGTGTGCCGCGGCGTGCCCGGCCTCCACCGGGATGGCCTGGCCCCGCTGGAGCGCCTGTCCGTCGAAGGACGCGACGTGGGGGGCTTGCCCCACCTCGGAGCCCGAGACGATCAGTGTCGCCTCAGCGAGCCCGTAGCAGGGATAGAACATCTCGCGGCGGAACCCGACCGGGCCGAACGCATGGGTGAAGCGATCGAGGGTCTCGGGACGGATGGGCTCGGCACCGTTGAAGGCCACGCGCCAACTGCTCAAATCCAGACCCTCGCGCTGCTCCGGACGGATCTTTCGTGCGCACAGCGTATACGCGAAGTCGGGTCCTCCGCTGGTGGTGCCGCGGTACCGGGAGATGGCTTGCAGCCAGCGCAGGGGCTGCTGGAGGAAGTCCATCGGTGACATGAGCACGGCCGGGTAGCCCGTGTAGAGCGGCTGGAGGATTCCGCCGATGAGCCCCATGTCATGGTAGGGCGGCAGCCAGATGATGGCCCGGCTTGTCTGGTCCTGCCGGAAGCACCGCCGGATCGCCTCCAGGTTGTGCAAGAGATTGCGGTGGGTGAGCGTTACTCCCTTGGGCAGGCTGGTCGAGCCGGAGGTGTACTGGAGGAAGGCGAGTGAGTCGCCGGAGAGCGGCGGCGGAGTCCACGCATCCGAGGCGCGATCGTCGACTTCATCCGTGACGATCCAGCGCAGTTGAGCCAGCTCGGGGGCGATTGGATAGAACTGGCGGAGCAGCTCCAGGTGTTCGCTCCGGATGAGGCCGGCGGTGGCCTGGGCGTCGGTGGCGATCGCCTGGAGCCGTAGGAGCGAGCGGTCGTGCCGTGGCGGGTACACGGGGACCGCCACCATCCCAGCGTAGAGACAGCCGAAGAACGCGGCGATGTACTCCACCCCTGGCACATAGAGGAGCAGGATGCGGGTGCCCGGCGGCAGCTCCGCCAACCGGGCCGCGATGGCCCGGGCGCGACGATCCAGCGCGGCGTATGTCTGCCGGTCTTCCTGCGTCTCGCCATCAACCAGGAAGGTGTAGAGGCCGAAGTCCGGCGCTTGTTGAGCTCGCTCGCGCAGAAGCTCCACCAGCGTGAGCGCGTGGGCAGGATGATCGCTGTGATGGCTCATTTGGCGTGGGCATTCTATGCCCAGTTTGGAGCCCGCCGCATCCTGGAGCGGAGCGGGCGGTGGGTTTGCCACAGAGCGTCTGGAGAGGAGTTTCGCGCTGCGGTAAAGTCTTTGCTCTCCCGTCTCCGCGTGGGTGCCTTTTGAGGATCTGTCTCATCGCGCTTCCCTGGTCTCTGTACCGCCATCCATCGGCTGCCCTGGGCGCGCTGTGCGCCTACCTGAAGCAGGAGGAGCCCACTCTCGAGGTGGTGTGCCGGTCTGACTTTCTCGACGCGGCGGCCGCGCTCGGCTTCGGCTGTTACGACCGGATCTCGCAGGCCTCTTACGACGTCGGCGAAATGTTGTACGCAGCGCTGTGTTTTCCGGAGAGGAAGGAGCAGGTGCGCACCTTCTTCATCTCGCGGATGGAGGAGTCAGGTGCGCCGCTCACGGGAGCGGGCAGCTTCCTCGACCCGGAGATCCACGGCGAGCGCCCTACCTGGTCGAGCGCGTTCGACGTCATCCAGGCCCGCTTGGAGGCGCACCTGGACCGCGTGGCGGAAGAGGTGGCCGGACGCTACCAACTCGTCGGTTTGACGACTTGCTTCGGACAGCTCTTCGCGAACCTGGCGCTCAGCATGCGGATCAAGCGGCGCTCCACCGGAACGAGGATTGTGCTCGGAGGTTCGACGGTCTCCGAGCGCGTCGGTCCCTCACTCTTGAAGGAGCTCGACTGCTTCGACTACGTCATCCAAGGCGAGGGCGAGCAGCCGCTGCTGGCATTGGCGCGCGGACTGGCCGCGGCAGAGGACGTCAGCGGCCTGAAGGGGCTCATCACGCGAGAGACCGCCAGCGTCCTGCCTCGCGGCGCGCCCTTCTGGGAGGTATCCGACGTCAACAACCTGCCCATCCCTGATTACAGCGAGTACGCGACCCGGGCGGAGGCGCTCAACTTCCTCTGGCTGATGACGGTGGAAGGCTCCCGGGGCTGTTGGTGGGATCGGGCGAAGCGGACCGGCAACCCCAAGGCGACGTGTCACTTCTGCAACCTGAACGTGCAATGGAGTGGCTACCGCGAGAAGGGGGCCGAGCGGCTCGTCTCGGAGGTGGTGGCCCTCAACGAGCGCTACCACAACAACGTTCTTTTCTTCCTAGACAACATCATCCGGCTCAAGGGCGTGGATGAGTTCGCGCAACGGCTCATCGATACCGGCAAGGACTGGGTCATCTTCTATGAGATGCGTGCCAACATCCGTCCCCACGAGCTGTTGATGTTGTGGCAGGCCGGTGTCCGGTTCGTCCAGTTCGGCATCGAGAGTCTCTCCGAGTCGTATTTGAAGCGGATCGGCAAGGGGACGTCGGTCATCACCAACCTGCAGGTGATGAAGATTTGCCATGAGCTGGGAATCTCGAACGGCGCGAATCTCCTCACCGACTTCCCTGGCGGGCGGCCAGAGGAAGTGGCGGAGACCTGCGAGACCATCCAGCGGTACGCGCTTGGCTACGAGCCACTCTCGGCCAACCGTTTCTGGCTCGGACGCGGAGCCACCGTCCAGGTGTTGAGCCAGGAGTATGGGGTTCGCAACCTGCGCAATGCCGACTTCTACCGGGCCGGGTTGCCCGAGGCGCTCTACGAGCGGCTGGACCTGCTCGATCTGTCGTACGACCAGGACGGACCCGTGGCTGACTGGAGCCACGTCCGCGCGCTCTGCAAGCAGTGGGGGGCCGCTTACTCCGCCGCCCGCGCCAGCGAGTACCGGCACCTGCTGACGTACCTCGATAGCGGGCAGTCCATGCGCATCTTCGATGCGCGGACCGGCGTGCTCCGGACCAGCGTGTTCAAGGGCCTCGCGCGCGATGTCTACATGTACTGCGCGGAGATACGCCGCTGGGACGATCTCAACCAGGAGTTCATCGAGCCGGGCAGGGCCACCGCGCAGCAGATTGCGGAGCTCATCGAGGGGTGGAACCAGCAGGGCTTGTTGTACCGGGAAGGGGAGCGCTTGGAGGGGGGCCGGTTCCTCTCACTGGCCCCCGCCTTCACGCCTGAGTTGGCGTCGCGGCGCATCCGTGCGGCCCACGCGGCGGAATTGCAGCGGCGCGGCGCCAGGGCTGATGCGCCGAAGCCCCATCCCATGCCTCCTCGGGCGGGTGACAAGGCCCCGCCGCCCGTCCAGGTGAAGGCGTAAGCCGGGCGGGTCAGAGCCGGATGGTGGCGTAGGTGGAGACGCGCAGGTTCGCTGTCGTCCACGCGGGGAGCCGCGAACGCGCCTCTTCGAGCGGCGGCGTCCATTCCGCGAAGAAGGCTTGTACGTCCACCGGCACCTCCTCCTGGCCTCTCAGACGCAGCGAGACCTCGTAGTGCCCTCCTGGCGGTGCGAGCACGTCGAGGACATAGACCGAGTCCTCGGGCGCCAGCGGCGGGAGGGGGGCCGGGAGCGACCATCCCACGAGGGCAGCCCGCGGAATCCGCACCCGGCCGAGGTATGCCGCGCCCAATTGGAGGCGCAGCCGCACGGTTCGGAGCGCGGTGGTTTCGTCGTCCTGTGATTCGAGCACGTCGACCTGGGGTGCAGGCAGGTTCGCGGGCGGCACTGGCGCGGTGTAACCACCGCGAAAGCCCGGCATCCGCGCGGCCGTCTGGAGGGGCCCGGGCTGCCCGGAGAGCGCGGCGCGCGGATCGGGAAAGTCCCAGCTCGAGTACTGCAGCTCACTGCGGCCCTCTTGAAGGCGGTGCTCCAGCCAGAGCCGCTTGGGCCGTTCGTGTGTGTACGGGAAGCGCAGGAGCAGCGCGGCCAGGAAGGCCACGCTCGCCGTGGCGAAGGCCGCGGCCGATGGGCCGAAGCGAGACTGCTCCTGGACGGGGGCAAGGCCGAGCACGGACGCCATGGCCACCGGCAGCGCCGCCAGCAGGGCCACGAGTGGATCGAGTGGTACCCCCAGCCGAAGGTGGCCCGCCACCGGGACGAAGAGCTCCAGCAGGGAGCGCCCCATCTGCACGGTCAGCAGCAAGCCCGGCACCCAGCTCGCATACAGGGCCATCATCCGAGCGCGAGGCGAGGCGAGGAAGGTGGCGGCGATGAGCCCGAGCGCGCCGCCCACGGTCCACCACAGCGCCAGGTAGGCGGTGCCAAGCCCCAGGAGCTGCAACGCGCCAAGTGTCAGCACCCACAGCCAGAGCCCTCCGAGCCAGGCCGTGAACACTCGCTCCTGGGGAGCCACGCCCCGGGCAGCCAGCCTTTGCGCCCACAGCGCGCGGGGGAGCAGCGCCCCCGTCACAGCGAGCGTGCCGAAGGTCGCGACGGCCAGCCACGGCGAGGCGTACCAGCCATGTGGGCGTTCGAATGCGTAGTGGGGCAGGAAGCCGAAGGCAACCGGCACCACCAGCGCCACCGCGAGCGAAAGCGTACAGAAGCCGAGCCCCTCGGCGGCCACGGACAGGCGGACGAGTTTCCGCCGTGTGGCGAGGACGGTGGCGCCGGCCACCAGCAGCGCGGCGGCCGCGGCCCATGCCCACGCCGCGTGGGCGCCGTACTGGAGCATCCAGCGCCCCAGCACGTCGTAGTAGATGGACGGGCCCGAGCCTTTCCCGTCCGGGAATGGCCGTGTGGCGAGCTCGCGTGTCACTGCCAGCGCGCTCTCGCCCATGTGCTGAAGGCTTCCGGGTTCTACCCGCTCGGGTCGATCCAACGGGGAGTGCACCGCATAGCCGTCCCGGAAGAGGGCGAGATCCAATCCGGAGATGCCCGCGCTGCGGTACACGTGGCCGTCGGTGCCCGCCGGAACCAGTCGATACTGGAAGAGGTCCTGGCCCAGCACGTCGCCGAACGGTTGGGGCACGGCCCGGGCATAGGCCTCCAGGAGCCAGGATGCGTCCGGCCCGGCCTGGAAGAGGATGGCCCGGCCGCCCAGCCCAGTGGCTTCGAGGTTCAGGAAGGTGCGGACCTGGCTCGCCCACCGGTGCTGCATGAAACCGGCCGCGCCGAGCAGGCCATACTCCTCGGCCCCATTGAGGTTGAAGAGGACCGTGTTCTCGAGCTCCGGTCCGTTCGCGAGTGCGCGCGCGACCTCAACCATCGCGGCGATTCCGAGCGCGTCGTCCGCCGCTCCGGCGCCCTCAGGAGAGGTGTCGTAATGGGCCGAGAGGAGCACCGCGTCCGGCCTGCGTCCCGGCAAGCGGGCCACCACGTTCCGGACGGTGTAGGCGACGAGGGTGTCGTCATCGAGATAGTGCCCCTCCGCCTCCTGAATCTCGACCTCGAGGCGCGGAAGCTCGCGCAGCACGCTGGCCAGGTAGGTGGCGGCCTCCCGGTGGGCGGGGGTGCCGGGGATGCGCCGACCGATGCCATCTGCCAGGTGCCGCATGACGCGCTGGGCACGCTCTTCGGAGAACTCGGTGGAAGGCGCGTCCGCGGTGCGGGGACTGGGTGTCCGGCTCGCTTCGGCCTGGATCGCGACGACCACCAGGGTGAGCCCCAATCCGAGCAGCCAGGGCCGAAGCGCGCGGTACCACGAGGAGGGGGATGGAGGGGCCACGTCGTACCGTGCGAGAGGCGCCACCGCCGCGGCGGCCGTGCCCACGCGAGTTTAAGAGTTCACCGCGCCACCGGAAAGGATGCTTCCGGCAA
This sequence comes from Myxococcus sp. CA005, assembly GCF_006518205.1. NCBI lineage: Bacteria > Pseudomonadati > Myxococcota > Myxococcia > Myxococcales > Myxococcaceae > Myxococcus > Myxococcus sp. CA005. The sequence continues at coordinate 89,451 of NZ_SRLV01000008.1, forward strand.
CGCGTTCCGGAGGGCGAGTCCTCCGGAAGAGGTACACCACCCGGCGCTACTTCTTGAGCTTGCCCAGGAGCTTGTCCAACTTCGACTGGTCCAACCCGGCCAGTGGGAAGTCTGAAGGCGCGAGGACCTGCCGCTCGGGAACCCCTCGCTCCGCGAGCAACGTCCGGAGCGTGTCCAGGTACCGAGCAGAGAGCCGATCCACGGTGGCGGTCTCATGCATGTCGCTGCTGAAGTACCAGGTGACATGGAGCTGACCGTCCGCCACGCGGGCAATCACCGCCAGCTTGTGCTGGCGCGTGGGCGCCCGTTGCTCCGGGTGGTCCAGCACGGTGAACCACGGACCCGCGAGGTGGTACTGCCCCACGTACCGGAAGAGCACCTCGGCCTGGGGCGCTCGCGCCAACCGGGCGCGAAGCTCCGCGTCGGGTGAGAGGTAGCGCAGCACCCCGTAGCCCAGGCCCCGGTTCGGCACGGACCGGAGCTGCTCCTTCACCGTCCGCACGGTGGCGCTGGGCCCCACCCGTTCCGGCGTGAGCCGTACCGGGTACAGCGAGGTGAGCCAGCCCACCGTCCGGGAGAGATCGACGTCCTCGAAGACGTCCTCGCGCCCGTGCCCTTCGATGTCGAGCAGCACTTCCGGATGACCCGTCCACTCGTGCAGGGTCCAGGCCAGGGTGGCGATCAGCAGCTCACCAATTTCACACCGGTACGCCTCGGGCAGCTCGTTGAGCAGGAGCCGACTCTCTTCAGACGACAGGGCGTGTGTGAGTTCTCGCTCCAGGCTCGTGGGAACCAGGGGCCCCGGGCGCTCCACTGGAAGCGGCCGGGGTTGCTCTTTTCCCTGAGCGGTCCAGTGCGCGAGTTCCTCCCGCAGCCGGGGCGATTCCGCGTAGCCCTGGAGGCGCTCGAGCCATGCGCGGACCGAGGTGGTCCTGGGCGGCAGCTTGCATTCGCCGCCTCCTCCGAGCTGCTCATAGGCGAGCTGGAGCTGTTCGAAGAGGACGCGCCAGGAAACGCCGTCCACCACGAGCCGGTGCGCGGCGATCATCAGCCGGCTTGGGCGGTGGGGGCCCAGTTCGAGCAGGGCGGTCGTCACCACGGGGCCCCCGTCCAACCGGAGCTTCGCCTGGAGTTCATGCCCGAGCGCTTGGAATCGCTCCTTGAGCAAGGCGTCAGGGACCGATGCGAGGTCAATCCGAGTGAACGGCATCGGTGCGCCAGGCGGGGCCACGAGGGCTTCCCAGCCGGAGCCATTGCGCGTCACCCGGAGCCTGAGCACGTCGTGGTGATTCAGCAGCGCGGTCAATGCCTGCTGGAGCCTGGACGGGTCCAGGGGTTGCCGCGCTTCGAGTGGTACGACAATGCCCCAGCCATCCAGGTCCGGCACTTCCTGCTCCAGGAACCAGCGCTGGATCTGGGTCAGCGGCAGGGGGCCGGTCACCGGCCCCTCGGCGTCGGGAGAGGCAGGTGCCTGGGCCGCGACGCTGGCCAGCTCGGCGATTGTCTGGTGCTTGAAGAGCTGCCGCGGGGTCAGCTTGAGCCCCGCCTGGTCGGCTTTCGAAACGACGAGGATCCCCAGGATCGAGTCCCCGCCGACGCTGAAGAAGTTGTCGGTGACCGACACCTCCTTCAGGTTCAGGACCTGGCACCAGATGTCCGCCAGGGTGGCTTCCACGGGCGTCCGGGGGGCGACGAGTTGGCTGCGTTGCCTCCGCCGCGCCTCGTCCAGGGAAGGGAGGGCCTCGTGGTTGACCTTCCCATTCAGGGTGAGCGGCAGCTTCTTCAGATGGACGTAGACGTTCGGGAGCACCTCCTCGATGAGCCGCTCCGCGAGGAAGGCTCGGAGTTGAGCGTGCTCCTGCTCCTGGCGCGAGACGTAGTAGGCGACGAGCACCTCGTTACCGTTCGTGTCCCGTTTCAGCATCATCACGCTGTCGCGCACCTGAGGGTGCTGATTGAGCGCGTGGCGCAGCTCGTTCAGCTCGATGCGGTAGCCGTGGTACTTCACCTGGTTGTCCGCCCGGCCGAGGTGCTCCAGGGTGCCGTCGGGCAGGTGGCGGGCGAGATCCCCTGTTCGGTACATCCTCGCGCCAGGCGTGGTGCTGAAGGGATTGGGGAGGAAGGACTGCGCGGTCAGGTCTGGACGGTTCAGGTACCCTCGGGCGAGCGCGGCACCACCGACGTAGAGTTCGCCGGTCATGCCCACCGCCACTGGCCGCAGCCTTGCGTCGAGCACGTAGACCTGGGTGTTGTCGATGGGGCGCTCGAGCGGGAGGGTGTTGTTCGCGGCGAAGGGCCGCGACGGCTCCAGCCGGAACGTCATCACGCCCACCGTCGTCTCCGTGGGCCCGTAGTGGTTGTAGATACGGCACCCGGGCGCCTGGGCTTGCAGTTCTTCGGCCCACGCGAGGGGCGTCGCCTCGCCGCCAAGGATGAGCCGCTGCCGCGGGAGAAGCGCCCCGGCCGTGCCAGCGCTCGCGAGCGCGCGCAGGTGGCTGGGCACAATCTTGAGCACGTCAATCGGGTTGCGCTGGAGGTACTCCACGAAGGCCGCCGGATCCGACACGCGCTCGGCGGAGATGACGTGCAGGGTTCCGCCGAGACAGAGCGCGGGGAAGATGACGGTATTGCCGAGGTCCGCCGAGAAGGTGGAGACGGTGGCGTAGGCAGCGCCTTCGGGCAGGTCCAGCCGCTCCATCACGCTCGCAACATAGTTGTGGAGTTGCCGGTGCTCGACGACGACGCCCTTGGGCCGGCCGGTGGAGCCGGAGGTGAAGAGGACGTACGCGGGGTGCTCCGGAAGGGCTCCGCAGTGCGGGGCACTGGTGGGTTCTCCGGCGAACGTGGACTCTTCGTCGAGGCACAGCACCTCGCGGTCCTCGGCCTCGGGGACGGTTTCGCGCAACCGTCTCTGGGTGAGGAGGACCTTCGCCTGGATGTCGTCGAGCAACCCGGCGAGCCGTTGCCTGGGTTGGCCCGGATCGAGCGGGACGTAGGCCGCGCCAGACTTCAGGACGGCCAGGATTCCCACCATGATTTCGAGCGAGCGGTTGAGGTACAGCCCCACACGCATCTCCGGACCCACGCCCCGGCGGCGGAGTGCGTGCGCCACCCGGTTGGCCCTCGCGTCGAGCTGCGCGTAGGTGAGCGTGCACTCCTCGTAGACGAGTGCCACCCGGTCCGGATGGCGTGAGGCCTGTTCTTCCATCCAAGTGTGGACGCAGCGCGCCGGGTGCTCCCGGTCCGTGGCGTTGAAGTCCACCAGCAACCGTGCCCGCTCGCGTGGGCTCACCGCATCCAAGCCATCCAACCGCGCCCGCGGTGAGCCGGCGATCTGCTCCAGGAGCGCCTCGAGCTGCCCAAGCACTTGTTCAGCAGCAGCGAGTGGGAAGAGGCTTCGATCGTACTGAAGTTCGAGCGTGAGCGCGGACCGCGTCCGCATGCAGCAGAGGCACAGCTTGGATTGATCAGCGTAGGCGCGCGCCGATTCGAGTCGGAGCACACCCGCGCCCTCGTGCGGCGTCTCCGGCAAGTCCTCCCAGCGGAAGCCGATGGCGGGGAAGTCCCGGCCGGGGACGCGCTCGCCATCCGCGGCAGGCCAGACGTAGTACCGTTGCCACTCCAGCGCCTCGCGCTGCTCCTGCTGGAGCTGGAGGGCCAGCTCCCCCAGCGGCTGGTCCGCGTCGAGGCGGACGCGGAGCGGTACCCAGCGGGAGAGGGGGCCGACCACTTCCGACAGTTCCTCGTGCTCGCGTCCGTCGCACTGAAGGCCCAGCACGAGGTCCGTCTGGCCGGTCAGCTTCCAGAGCTCCGCGCTCCAGGTGGCGATCAGCAGTGCATCGAGGGAGCACCCCAGCTCGCGCGCCGCCGCGTCGAGCCGCGACAGCCGCTCGCCTCTCAGCGTCAACTCGAGCGACGCCGGGTCGAACACCTGCGCCGCGTTCGCGGGCCTTTCAAAGGGCAGTGTCACCGCCGCGCCCGCGGTGGTCCCGTGCTTCTCCCAAAAGGTGGCCGCGGGGTGGTCTCGCTCCGTCAGCTCCTCGCGCAGCTCGTTCTGCCATTCAGAGAAAGAGAGGTGAGAGGCAGGCTCTCCGTCCTGATCCTGTTCCTGGGCTTGCCCTGCAAGGTCTCGTTGCAGCTCCGAGCAGAAGCGCCGCAGGGTGGCGGCGTCGGCGCACAGGGCTGGCGCCACCAGCCCCAGCAGGTGCTGCCCGGTGTCCAACGTCATCAGGCTCACGCGGAGGACGGGGCCGGTGCCGAGCTCGAAAGGGCGCTGGCTCACCTGTTGGAAGTGGGCGAGGGCGCGTTCCTCGCGCGTGGTGGCGGGGAACGCGCGGAAATCCACCCGGTCCCACTCCACCTCTCCGCTCGCCGTCACCTCCTGCACGGGGGCGTCCAGTCCCGGCAGGCTCGGGAAGCGGGTTCGGAGCGGCTCATGTCGCGCGACAAGCCGCGCCACCGCGTGCTCGAGGGCACCGGGTTGAGGGGAGCCCTCGAGCCGCATCAATGCCTGGACCCGGAGCGTCTGGTGCTTGCCGTGCAACCGCCACAGACGGAGCTGCTGAGGAGAGAGCCGATACGCTTCGATGCTCAATTGCGAACTCCCATCATCTTCCGGCCAGCACCGCTTGGGAGGATGCGCCGTTCCATTGACGCACCAGCGCTTCCATCTGCCCCACGTAGTTCCGCTGCTGGGCGCGCTTCGTCTCCGAAGAGACGGAGGCGATCTCCAGCGCAAGGAGCTGGTGGGCAAGCCGCATCAGCGCCTTGAACTGCTCCGTCTGGAGCCCCCTCCCGAGCAGGTAGGGGATGATCCAGAAGTCGAATGACCACTGCGGCAACCAAACGGAGTCCTTCACCGTGAGGAACATCCGGTCGATGTGATCCATCGCCTCCAGGCTCTCCATGGTGTCGTGCCGCCAGATGAACCCCTGGCCGGTAATCCCATACTGCTGCCGCTTTGCATCCACGGCAGTACCGGGTTCGCAGTACCAAAGCTGTGTGCGGTAGTAGTCCGGCCGCGTCTCCTGGATGAACGCGAGGGTCTCCTCGACCGTCTCTTCCGTCTCGCCGGGGAAGCCCAGGATGAATGACGCGAAGGTGAGGATGCCGTGGGCATGCAGCCGCTTCATGCCGCTCACGTATTTCTCGACCGTCGCGGCCTTGTTCATGTTGGCAAGGATTCGCGGCGAGCCGGATTCAATCCCAAGGAAGACGCCGCGGCACCCGCTCTGCGCCGCCAGGTCCACGGCCTCGTCGTCCGAGTTGCTGCACCGGAAATAGGAGAACCAGTTGAAGCCGTAGCGGCGCTCGATCAGCAACCGGCACAGTTCCTTGAAGCGCTTCAGCGGCACGTTGAACGTATCGTCAATGAAGACGACGTTCTGGGTGCCCAGCTCGGCCATCGCGTCCAGTTCGCGTGCCACCGCATCCATGCCCGCCAAGGTCAGGCTGCCAGCACGCATGGGATAGGCACAGAACGAGCAACTGTATGCACAGCTCCGGGCGGTGCGGGTCTGGAGCGTGGGGCCCAGGGGGCTCTCCGCCATGCCGCGCCAGTCGATGATGTTCTCATCGAGGGAGTTGCTTTCCGCCTGCGGTGGGTTGATGCGGTAGCGCCCGGCGCGGACGGGCCCTCCCTCGGCGGGGTAGATGAGGTTGGGGACGTCGCTCAGCTCCTGGCCCGCCTTCAGCCGGTCGAGTACCCGCGAGAGCGTGAGTTCGCCCTGGCTCTCGACGACGTAGATGTCCGCGCCGAGGTCGTCGAGCACCACCGCGAGCTCATTCCCCTCGTAGCGCCGGTGATGGTTGGAAACCAGCGGACCGCCGACGATGATCCGGACGTCGGGGTTGTGCTGGCGGATGAACTGCACCATCTCGATGACGGGATCATTGAGGACGTAGAAGGTGGTGGTGATGGCCACCGTGCGAGGGTTTTGAGCGAGCAGCTCGGCCAGGCGCTCCTTCTCGTGCTGGAACAGGTTGAGGTACGTCACGTCGTGGCCACGGCGGCCCAGGAAGCTGCAGAGATAGACGGCAGCGAGGCTAGGGATGCCTCCAGAGCGGAACGCCGCGTGTGGCGTCCCCGAGGGGAGGGCTCTGCAGTACACGTGGTTCAGCAAGTCCACGTAGTTGAGCCGCTTGCCTTCGAGCTCGATGAAGCTGAACTTCAGATCCCGATACGCTTCGGAGTCCTCGCCAAAGCGCCTGATTCCGGCTTCGTACTCGTCGAACGGGGTCTCGTTGTACCCGATGACGATGCAATCGCGACGTGTCGACTCCGCCATGACCGCTCCCCTGTGCTTCGGCCGCTGCCGCCGGATCCGCCTCGCCACGGTGAGCTGGGGCTGCTTCCGGGGTGGGCCGGGAGCGCTCCCCTCTACCGCTACCTGTGAATTGCGGATTTTGCGGAATTCTCTCAGACGCCGCTACCTGATTCAACCCGCGCCGGGGGCGCCCACTCCTGGAGTCCCTCCATCAACGCACAGAGTCTCTGTCCGGGGTCCCCGAGGAGACGCTCGAGCACGTACTGCATTTGCGCCAGCGCACGGGTGGCCGTGTCTTCGTCAATCCGATCGCGCTGCCAGCCGAGTTCGAGCCTCAGTGGTGGGCCCGGGACTGCCACGAGTGACAGCGGGTAGGGCCAGCGATCGATGATTCGCATGGCCTCTACCGTGAACCCCGGCGCCGTGCGCTCGAGGACGAAGCGGATGGGGTAGTTCTCGAAGCGGAGGACACTGTCGAACAAGGGGCTGTCGTCCGGCAGCCCGGTCCAACGCCTCAACGTCGAGAGTGGAACGTGGCCGAACTGGCGCTGCTCGGCCTGTTGCGCTTGCAACTGGACCAGCCACTCGAGGACGGGAGTGCCCGGTACGAGCCGGACGCGCGTGGGAAGCGTGTTGATCAGGTGCCCGACCATGTCCTCCACACCCGGGAGGTCCACGGGGCGCACGGCCGCGGTCACCCCGAAGACAACCTCCTCGGTGCGGGGGCCATTGGCCAGGACCAGTGCCCACGCACCTTGGACCAGGGTGTTCAGCGTGAGCCGGTGTGTCCTCGCCAGTTCCTGGAGCGCCATTGTGGTGGCCGGCGCCATCTCGAGCGTTCGTTCCGCATACCGCGCATGCTCCAGCGGTCGCTGCCCGCCGGCTGGGGCGAGGGAGGTCGCCGGTGGTCCGGCCAAACCCGCCAACTCGCGCCGCCAGTATTCCTCGGCGCGCCAGGGCTGCTGGCGCTGCAACCAGGCGACGAGTTCCCGGAAGGGGGGGCGCGGTGGCAGCTCCACGGGGACACCGCGCGAGAGGCTTCCGTAGACCGTGAACACCTCTTCTAGCAGCAGGGACATGCTCCAACCGTCGAGCATGCCGTGGTGGCTGCTCCACACGAGGTGGCACGCCTGAGGCGCGAGCTGGATGAACGTGAACCGTAGCAGTGGCGGCCGGTCTGTGCTGAAGCCGGCCTCGCGGTCCGCCTCGAGGAATTGCTCCAGCAGGATGTGCGCCTCACTGTCCGTTCGCTTCGTCCAGTCGAGCCGCTCGACGGGGAGCGAGGGGGCGCGGTGGACGAGCTGGTGGGGCTCCGCCATCGACTCCATCGCCACCGAGCCACGGAGCGCCGGGTGCCGCTCCATCACACGCTGGCAGGCCGCGACGAAGGCTTCTGGCGAGAAGGTGCCCACCACCTGGCACGAGAGCTGGGTGAAGTAAGCCCACGCCCCGGGGTGGGCTCGCGTGTGTTCGAACATCTCGCGCTGGCCAAGCACGAGTGGATACACGTCTTCCGTGCCAGGCGCCTCCGCCAGCAGGCGCTCAAGAGACACCGGTGCCAGCCGTGCAAGCGGGAATCGGGCCACGCGCTCCCGGTGCCCGCCCGCGCGCGCGAGCGCGACGAGCTCCCGGAGGACCTGGAGGAAGCGCTCCGCGAGTCGGGCGATTGTCGAGGCGTGGTGGCGGGCCTCGCTGTAAGCCCAGCCGATCCTCAACCGACCGGCGTGGATGAGTCCGTTGACTTCGAGCGCGTGGGTGCGCGGCGCCAAAGGGCTGACGGTCGGGCCAGGGGACTCTTCCGCGGGTTGAAAGAGGCCGTCGCCCGCGAACACCTGATCGAATTGCCCCAGGTAGTTGAACAGCACCTGCGCTTTGTCCGCGGGGGGGCCACCGGCGTCATCCTGGCGCAGGTAGCGCAAGACGCCGAAGTCGATGCCCTGGTTCGGGATGCGCTGGAGCTGGGCCTTCACGGACTCCAGCAGCTCCAGGAGGCCGTCACCCGCGGGGGCTTCGAGCAGGACAGGGAAGATGGAGGTGAACCACCCCACCGTGCGAGAGAGGTCCACGTCATCGAACAGCGGCTCCCGGCCATGGCCCTCCAGGTCCACGAGCCACCTTCGGCCCCCCGTCCAGTTCGCCAGCACGGAGGTGAGCGCGGTGAGCAGGACATCGTTCATCCCGCAGCGGAACGCTTCAGGCACCTCGCGGAGGAGCGCGGACGTCTCCTCCTCGCCGAGTTCCACGGTGTACGTCCGGGCGTCCGCGGCGGTGTCGCTGGCGGCCGATGCTCCGGGCAGGTCCTCCGGGAGTCTTGCCACGTTGGAGCAATCCATCCGCCGCCAGTAGTCGAAGGCGGGGGCGGCGGAGGCTGCGTACTCGCGCAGCCGTTTGGACCAGTGCTGGTACGAGGTGGTCTTCGCGGGGAGATGGATTTCGCGTCCCTGAAGGAGGGACTGGTGCGCCGCTTGAAGATCCTCCAGCAGGACGCGCCAGGAGAAGCCGTCCACGGCCAGGTGATGGGCGAGGAGCAGCAGGCGCCCCGGCTTCCCTTGGCCGAGGTCGAACCACACGGCCCGCAGCAATGGGCCCTGTTGGAGATCCAGGCGCTCTTGCAGGCTTGCCGCAGTGGCCTCCAGCTCGCGGCGCTGATGTTCCGGGGACAAGCCAGAGAGATTGAACGTGCTCACGACTGGCGCGCGCTCCAGCTCGGCGCAGCGCTGGAGCCAGCCATGCCCGGTTTCTTCAAAGCGCAGCCGGAGCGCGTCGTGATGGGCCAGGAGCGCCAGGAGCGCCGGCTTGAGGAGGTCCGAGCGGAAGGACGCGTGGGTTTCCAGCAGCACAGCCTGGTTGAAGTGGTGGGGGGCGGGTTGGGGCTGCCGGAAGAACCAGCACTGGATCGGGGTGAGTGGGACGTCGCCATTGACCAGTCCCTGCTCCGCGATGATGGACCCACCGGTACCCGACGCCGCAGCGAGTTCATCGAACGTCTGGTGATCGAAGAGTTGCTTCGGGGTCAGGTGCAGGCCAGCCCGGTTCGCCCGGCCGATAAGCTGCACGCCCAGGATGGAGTCGCCGCCGAGGTCGAAGAAGTTGTCGCGGATGCCGACCCGTTCCAGGCGCAGGAGCTCGGCTCCGAGGGAGCACAGCAGGGCTTGCGCACGGGTCCGAGGCGCGACGTACCCGTCGTGGGACTCGCGTGCGATCGCCTCAGGCGCGGGGAGCGCCCTGCGGTCCACCTTGCCGTTCGGCGACAGGGGCAGTGCGTCCAGTGGCACCACCACCGAGGGGACCAGGTGCTCGGGGAGCTTCGCGCGAGCGAGCTGGCGCAGCACCTCTGGCTCCACGTCCGCGCCTTCGTTCGGTACCACGTAGGCCACCAGCCGCTTGCTGCCCTCGATGTCCTCGCGCGCGACCACCACCACTTCGCGGACGCCGGGGGCCTGGCCGAGCACCCCCTCAATCTCGCCCAGCTCGATGCGATATCCTCGCACCTTGACCTGCTCGTCCCTGCGGCCGAGGAAGTCCAGCACTCCATCCGGGAAGCGGCGCACCCGATCCCCAGTCCGGTACAGCCTGGCGCCAGGGACGTCGCCGAACGGATCCGGCACGAAGCGCTCCGCGGTCAGCTCCGGCCGGTCGAGGTAGCCGCGGGCCACGCCGTCCCCGCCGATATAGAGCTCCCCATGCACTCCCACCGGTACGAGGCGCAGGTGCTCGTCGAGCACGTAGAGCCGCGTGTTCGCGATCGGCCGGCCGATCGCTACTGACCCCGTGCGGGCGTCATCTGGCGTTGCCTCGTGGACGCAGCAGCCCACCACCGTCTCGGTCGGCCCGTACTCATTGATGAGCCGTGTCCCTGGTGCGTGGCTCCTCCAGGGCTCCAGCGCTTCGGCACTCAAGGTCTCCCCGCCAATGACGAGCGCTCGCGCCTGTCCGGCCAGCGCCGCCGCGTCGAGCTGCCGCGCGAGCAGCCTCAGGTGTGTCGGCGTCAGCTTGACCAGGCTGAAATCTGGCTTCGAGCGGAGTGCCTTGGCCAGTCCCTCCAGCCGGTCGTCCTCTGGGACCAGCGTCACCGTCTTTCCTGCCACCAGCGGCGCGAGGAGGCTCGTCACCGTCAGGTCGAAGGAGATGGAGGAATGCACCGGAGCCCCCGAGCCCTCCGCCACGCGGTACGCGCCGGTGCTCCAGCTCAGGTAGTTCACCACCCCCCGGTGTTCAATCATCGCCCCCTTCGGCGTGCCGGTAGAGCCCGAGGTGTAGAGGACATACGCCAGGTTTCCGGCGGTGACAGGGACCTCCAGATTCGACGTCGCCTCGCGCGCCAGCGGCTCTTGGTCCGCGTCCAGGCACAGCAGTTGCTCTCCCTGCGAGGGGAGCCTATCGGCGATTCGTTCGAGGGTGACCAGCACTGGAACGCGGGCGTCCCGGAGCATGAAACCGAGCCGCTCGGAGGGGTAGGTGGGGTCGAGCGGGAGGTACGCACCGCCCGCCTTGAGGATACCGAACAGGCCCACCACCAACTCCGGACCGCGCTCGAGGCACAGGCCGACCACCGTCTCGGGGCCAACGCCCATCGCCTGTAGGCGCCTGGCGAGCTGGTTCGCCCGCTCGTTCAGCTCGCGGTAGCGGAGCGTGAAGCCTTCGTGAAGGACCGCGAGGGACTCGGGCGTCCGGCGGACCTGTTCCTCGAAGAGCGTATGAACGCAGGCTGCGTGGGGGTACTCCGTCCGGGTGTCGTTCCAGACGGCGAGTAATTGCTGCTCCTCGTCCGCGGACAGGAGCGGGAGCGCGGAGATGCGGCAGCCAGGGGATGCCACCGCGCCCGCCAGGAGCCGCTGGTAGTGCGCCACCATCCGGCGAATGGTGCCTGCATCGAACAGCTCCGTGCTGTACTCCCACTTGCACTCCAGCCCCCGCGGCGTCTCCGCCACGAAGACGGTGAGGTCCAATTTCGCGGAGGCCTGTTCCACCTCCACCGGCTGAATCGTGAGCCCGGGCAGCGACAGCTCCGAGAGCGCCACGTCCTGGAGCAGGAGTTTGACTTGAAAGATGGACGCATGGCCCCGGCTCCGCTCGGGATTGAGCACCTTGACCAGCTCCTCGAAAGGCAGGTCCTGATGCGCGTACGCGTCCAGCGCCGTGGCGCGCACCTGCCCGAGCAGCTCCCGGAATGGGGGATCTCCTTCGAAGCGGGTGCGCAGCGCGAGCTGGTTGACGAAGAAGCCGATCAGCCCCTGTGTCTCGGCGCGGCTGCGATTGGCCACGTCCGTGCCCACGACGATGTCATCCTGTCCGGTGTAGCGATGAAGGAGCGCTTGGAACGCCGCCATCAGCATCATGAACAGGGTCGCGCCTTCGCGCCGGGCCGCTGCCCGGAGCGCCTCCGCCAGCTCCGTGGGAATGAGGGACGCCAGGCTGGCGCCCGCGCCACTCCACGCCGCCGGACGCAGCCGGTCCGTTGGCAACGCGAGCACCTGCGGCGCGCCCGCGAGCTGCCGCCGCCAATACGAGAGCTGGCGTTCGAGCACCTCCCCCTGGAGCCAGCTTCGTTGCCAGAGCGCGAAGTCCGCGTACTGGATGGGCAACTCCGGTAGCGCGGGCCCGGTGCCGGGGGCCGCGGTGTAATGCGCGGCCACCTCCCGCACGAGCACGGTCTCAGACCAACCGTCCGAGACAATGTGGTGGAGGGTGAGCAGCAGCACGTGATCGTCCGGAGCGAGCCGCAGCAGGGTGGTCCGCACGAGCGGCCCCTGGGTCAGGTCGAATGGCCGCGAGGACTCTTCCCGAGCCATCCTCGAGGCAATCGCCTCTCGGCCATCAGGCGGATGTGCCTCGAGCGACACCAACGGGACGGGATGGGGTGCTGGCGGGGTGATGTGCTGGAATGGCTGGTCCTCGGCCATCTGGAAGGTGGTGCGCAGCGACTCGTGACGCCGCACGACCTCGGAGCAGGCGCGCCGGAATGCCTCCACGTTAAGCGGACCGCGCAATCTGAGCGGCACCGCCATGTTGTACAGGGGGCTGTCCGGCTCGAGCCGGTCGAGGAACCACAGCCGCTGCTGCGCGAACGACAGCGGAATCCGCGGGGGCCGGGGTGCGCTCGGGATGATGGCGTGGGTGGGGGTGGCCGCGTGGGCTTCTCGAAGGAAATCGATCAGCTCCGATTTGTGGGCGCGCAAGGACGCGCGCAGCTCCTCGGTGAGCACGCCCTTGGGCGCGCTGCAACGGAGCTGCTCTTGCTCCAGCCACAGCCTCACGCCGCGCTGGCGCAGCTCTGTGACCAGTTCGAGGACTGTCACAACTCCACCTCTTCGCGCTCGACGTCCTCCGGCTCGTCCTTGGGAGGGCCCGAGGTCGCCCAGCGGAGGGCCTCGATCTTCTCGGCCAGCCGGGCCACGGTGGTCAGCTCGAACAGGGTCCGCAGCGGCAGGTCGATGCCGAAGAGTTCCCGCAGCCGGGAGTGCGCGCGGACAGCGAGCAGCGAGTGACCGCCGAGCTCGAAGAAGTCATCCTCGACGCCAATGGACTGGCGCGACAGCACCTCTTGCCAGAGCGCCACGAGCCGCTCCTCCACATCGGAGCGGGGGGGCGAGGGCGCACGCTCTTCCTGGGCAGCGGCGGCGTCCGGCATGGGCAACGCCTTGCGGTCCACCTTCCCGTTGGCGTTCAGCGGCAACGCGGGCAACACGACGAAGACCGAGGGCATCATGTAGTGCGGCAGATGTCCCTGGAGGAACTCACGGAGGACTGTGATGCCCTCGTGGCCGTCGCGGGGGCCGCCCCCGGCAGCACCGGGCCAGGTCCCCTCGTACGGTACCACATAGGCGACCAGTTGTTTGCCGCGGGTTGGCAACTCGCGAGCCACCACCACGGCTTGCCTGACCGTTGGGTGCCGGGCGAGCACCGACTCCACCTCACCTGGCTCCACCCGGAAGCCACGGATCTTCACCTGGAAGTCCGCCCGGTCGAGGAACTCGATGCTTCCGTCGGGGCGATAGCGGCAGATGTCGCCCGTCTTGTAGAAGCGCGCTCCGCTGAGGGCGGAGAACGGATCCGGTAGGAACGATGCGGCCGTGCGCGCGGGGTTGTTCAGGTAGCCGCGGCCCACCCCGATGCCGCCAATGTACAGCTCCCCAGCGAGCCCAACAGGCACGGGACGCAGCCGCGGATCCAGGATGTACATCGTCAGGTTCGGCAGCGCGTAGCCGACCGGCACGCGCTCCTCGTCGTCCGGTGGTGGCTGGGACACCGTGTAGAGGTTCGTGTCGTCCGAGGTCTCCGTCGGGCCGTAGGCATTGAGCAGCGGCACGCGCGGGTACAGTTTCAGCCACCGTCTGCAAAGCGCGGGCGGGAGCACCTCGCCGGTGGGAATGAGGCAGTGGAGCGACTGCATCGGCAACCGCGCGGGGTCCATCCGCTCGAGCTGCTCAAGCATCGCCGTCAGCAACGCGGGAACCACCTCGAGGACGGTGATGCCTGTCCGGTCCAACTCCGCCAGGAAGCTGGCGGGATCCCGCGTCAGTTCGGTGTCGAGGATCTGGACTCGTGCTCCCAGCATCAACGGGGCGAGGAACTGCCAGACCGAGATGTCAAAGCACTGTGAGGCCGTTTGAGCCATCACGTCCGCTGGCCCCAGCCGCAGGAAATCAATCATGCCGCGGATGTGGTTGATCTTCCCAGCGTGCTCCAGCATGGCGCCCTTGGGGGCGCCCGTGGAGCCGGACGTGTAGATGACATACGCCAGGTTCCGCCCGTGGCTGCGGCAAGGCGGATCGTCCGCTGGGGCCTGGCGCTCCAGCAACTCCGGGATCTCCAACGCGCGTGGCCGGGCACCGGCGGGCAGGAGCGCCAGCGCCGCGTCGAGCAGCGCGCGGCGTTCTCGGGACACCACCACCATGGGGGTCTGGCTCTGCCCGAGGATCTGCGCCAACCGCTCGGCAGGGTGGTCCGGATCCAACGGGAGGTAGGCGCCTCCCGCCTTGAGAATCCCGACGATGGAGGCGAGGAAGTCCACCCCTCGATCGCCGAGCAGCGCGACGACGATGTCTGACCCCACGCCTTCCGCGATGAGCGGATGCGCCAGCTGGTTGGACCGGGCGTTGAGCTCGCGGTAGGTGAGCTGGGCGTCGCGGTGGGTCACGGCGATTGCGTCCGGGGTCCGTGCGGCCTGCTCCTGGATGAGCTGGGGGATGGAGCTGTTGAACGGGTAGTCCGCCCGCTGCTGGTTCCAATCGAGCAGGACCTGCCGGCGCTCGGCGTCCGGCAGCATCGAGAGTTCGTCCAGGCGCCGCTCGGGGTGATGGGCCAGCTCCTCGAGCAGCCGCGCGTAGTGCGTCAGCAGCCGCGCGAGCGTCGCGTCGTCGAGCTGCCGGCGATCGTAGCTCGCCAGGAGGGTGAAGGCAGGACCGGGGACAACGTCGATGTGAAGGATGTAGCTGGTGAAGTCGTAGGTCTCGACGTCCGTGACGGTCGCGCCACCGCCCGGCGAGGTCTCGGCGTGGGAGAAGGGGAAGCTCTCGAAGACGAGCAGCGTCTCGAAGAGGTTCTGGCCGCGCGGCACCTCGCTCCAGCCGTGAATCTGCACGAGCGAGCTGTACTCGTACTGGCGCGCCTCGGCCTGCTCGCGCTGGAGTTGTTGGAGGTATGGCAGGACGAGGCCGTCTGGATCGACCCGCGTCCGCACGGGCTGGGTGTTGATGAACATCCCCACCATGGATTGCGCGCCAGGCAGGTCGGCGGGCCGTCCGGACACCGTGGTGCCAAAAACGACGTCGGACTGGCCGCTATAGCGGCTGAGCAGCAGCGCCCAGATGCCTTGGAAGAAGGTGTTCGGCGTCAGCGCGTGCGTCCGGGCGAGGGCGCGGAGCTGCTCCGAGGTCTCTTCGGAAAGAATGAGTGAGGAGCGCCCATGCCAGGAGCCTTCGGCCTTCGTGGCCCGCGCCACCGGCAGGGGCGTGGGTGAGGAGAAGCCTGCCAGCCGCTCGCGCCAGAAGTGCTCCGCCTGCCCGGATGATTGCTGTTGGAGCCAGGCAATGTAGTCGCGATAGGGGCGCGTGACGCCGCGCGAAGGGCGCTCGCCCCGGACGAGCGCGTGGTACGCGTCGAGGCACTCCTCGAGGAGCAGCCCGAGTGACCAGCCATCCAGCAGCAGGTGATGACAGCTCCAGACGAACGTGTGGGTCCGAGGGCCGGTGCGTATGAGGAGCAGCCGCATGAGCGGCGCCTGATCGAGCGCGAACCCGCGCTGGCGATCCGCATCGAGGAGGGCCGTCAGCTCACGACGCTGTGCCTTCGGTGCGAGGTGGCCCCAATCCCGCCGGGTGAGCTGCACGGAGACGGCGCGGTGGACGACCTGGAGGGGCTCCTCCAACTCCTCCCAGGTGAACGAGGTGCGCAGCGCTGGGTGCTGATCGAGGACGTGCTGCCACGCTGCCTCGAAGTGCGCCGGCTCCACGTGCCCCTCCAGTGTGCACGTAATCTGGAGGAAATACTGTCCTGCCTCGGGAGCGTACAGGGTGTGGAAGAGCATCCCCTGTTGCAGGGGCGAGAGCGGGTAGATGTCTTCGATGGCGTGGTGTGACATCAGTCAGCCCGTCCGGTTCGTTGAGAGGGAGACGCCGCGAGCAGGGCGGCAATGTGAGAGGTACCGTTCTTTCAATGGCAGTTCAATCCAGGGGACACGTTCCACGCCTATGTATGGGTGGAGCGTGCGCCGCGCGCCCACGCCACGCGTTCGTCGATGCGGCGGGTCAACCGGTAGAGGGCTGGACTGAAGCCCATGCGGGGCCAGGCGCGGGAGGCGGTCAGATTGGTCGCGCGCCAATCGGTGACACAGGCGCGGAATCCCATTCGCCCGGCCTCCTCCACGCCACGCGCGAACAGCGCACGGCCAACGCCGCGGCAGCGAACGTCCTCCCGTGTGACCCCTACCGTGAAGGTGACGCTCTTCGGAGGCGTCAGCACTTCGTCGGGGGGCTGTTCGGCAGGGCTGAAGATGGCGAACCCGAGCAGCCGTCCGTCCTGCTCAGCGAGCCAGATGCGATCGGCTTCGCCCTCAATCAACTCCGTGTAGTCCTGCGGCCAGTCTTTGGAAAACTCGGGCAGGTACGGCGCGAACACCGGTGACGCGCGCTGGTGCTCGGAGATGAGCCCCGCCATTTCCAGGAGCCGATCCAAATCGTCCATGCCCGCGCGGCGGAGCCGGAGGGGGCTGTCCAGGACGCCAGGCCGGAGGTCCACCGGGTCCAGGGAACGGAGCGAGTGGACTTGCTCATGCCCGAAGCCGGCGCCGTACCAGGCCTCGAGTGCGGGACGATCATGGGCTGGGACGAGCGCGGCGTGAACGAAGCAGCCTTCCTGGACCCACTGCGCGGCCAGGGCCGCATACAGGTCGCGGTACACCTCGGGGCTCGTTCCTGGGGCGAGGGCGTGGCCGGGCGCGAACAGCCAGGCCGAGCGCCCCCACGTGGTGTCGATCCGCAGTGTCCCGAGGGCGAAGCCGATGAGTCGCCCATTCTGGAGCGCGGCGAAGCCGCTCGTGCGAGGTCGCTGCCGGAGCGCTTCCAGGATCCGCCGCGCTTCGGTGGCTGACTCGGGCTCACCCGGCAACAGCGGGAGCGTGGCCCGATGGGCGCGGTGCCGCAGGGCGAGCAGCGAGGCGGCCGCTTCCAGGTGCTCGTTCGCGAAGGGGACCAGGTTCATGGTCCGAGCTTGTCCCGTCTTCCGCGGACAGTCCATGTTCCCTGGAAGCCATGCCGCGGCCTCACTCCACGGGCTGTGTCAACGCCAGACGCACCAGTCGCATCGCTTGTTCGAGCAGCTTTGGGTCGTCGGATGGGAAGCGGTAGGGGAACCGGTAGCGCGCGCGCAGCGCCGCCACACGCCCGGCGATCTGCTCCGTCGGCTGCGTCTGGAAGATTGCCGCGACGAAGAGCCCGGCGAGCTCCTCCATGTCGTCGGCCATGAGTCCGTGGTACGTGGGCTCGTTCAGGCCGACCCGGAGGACCGGTTCAGGGATGCCGGGCAGCGATGGATAGGCATTGGTGCGGATGCCCGCGTCGAACAGCCGCTGGCTCGCGGTGAACGCGTCCACGCCGGAGGCCCGCGTCCGGATCCAGAGCTGATGGCCGGCCGAGAAGCCACGTTCCTTGCCGTCAAGCGCCAACCCGAGACGATCGAGCGCGGCGCCGAAGCGCCGGGTATTCAACACCACCTGGGCGGCGTACTGCTCACCCCGGCAGTGCTTGAACTCGAGCAGCGCCAACGCCAGGCTCACCGTCGCCCCGAAGTGGTGGCTGCTCACCATGTACTGCTGGGTTGCTCGGAAGCGCTCGAAGAGCTCCCTCCGGTTGGTGGCGAAGATGGCCTTCTGCGGACCCGGGAAGGTCTTGTGGGTGGAGCCGCCGAAGGAGTGGGCCCCCTCCGTGAGCGGATTGGGAAGCTGACGGCCGAGCACCAGACCCATCCAATGACTTGCGTCGATGTGGAGCAGGGTGTTCGGGGCATCTCGCTGGACGGCCCGCGCCAGCCGTTCGACGCCCAGGGGAAACAGCGCATTGGATTGATCGATGTAGACGAGCCCCGGCTGGTGGGCCCGCAGCGTCTCTGCGAACTGTGTCTCGTCCACGGTGTGCGCGTCGGGGCCCGTGGCGTAGCAGACCTTCAATCCCAGCCGGGCGGCGACGCTCGCGGTCGCATAGTGCCCGCCCTGGGCGCGGGATAGCAGCATCACCGTGGAGCCAGGCGGGCCTCCGAGCGCGGACAGCGTCAGGGTCATCAGGTTCAGCCCGGACAGCGCGCGCACGTTGACGAACTCGGCGCCGGCCAACTCGCGCAGCAGCGGCCTCGCCAGCTCGGTCTCCAGCGAGGACAGCTCTTGTACGCCCCGGAACTCCCAGGGCTCCTCTTCTGCCCCATCATTGAAAAAATAGCGGTGGTGTAGATCGAGCAGCATCGGCAGCTTGGCCAGCGCCGACATGCTGTTCTCGCTCGGCACCATGTTCAGGGTGCGCGCGGCGCGTGTCTCATGCTGTTCGAGGCGGGTCAGGATCTCTGAGATCTGTTCCAGGTCCACGGACGCTCCTTGAGGCAGTGGCCCGCGAGACCGGCCTCCACTGCGCAATCCTAACGACATGTGTCAGGCGCGGGTTCGCTTGTGGGGCTGCGAGCGGCACTTGCATGACTTTCCCATGATGGGCACAATCCTGGACTCTCGCAGGAGTTTTCCGGATCAACGTCCGGATGCGCAGACCCACGTCGCGTGAACATTCCGTCCAGACGGCAGTGCGCTTCAGCCATTCCCAGGCGGGCGCGCGGGCTGGGTGGGGAAGCGTTCGAGGCGGTGAGGAATGACGAGGTCGACACCACAGGTGGGACTCTCTCTTGGGGCCGCTTCATCCTTCCTGCTGCATGAGCAGGTCGCGGAGCAGGCTCGGCGCACGCCGGACGCCATCGCAATCTGGTCCGAAGAGGGGGAGGTGTCCTATGGGGAGTTGGAGGCTCGTGCCAACCGGCTCGCCCACCACCTGAGGCGGCTCGGGGTGGGGCCCGAGTCCATCGTGGGGCTGCACGTCCCGCGCTCCATCGACATGGTGGTCTGTGTGCTTGGGATCTGGAAGGCGGCGGGTGCCTATCTTCCGCTCGATCCGGAGTACCCCGCCGAGCGCCTGCGGCTCTCCCTGGCTGACGCGCGCGCGGACGTGCTGGTGACCTCCGGCGCCGTGGACGCGTGGTGGGAGTGGGGCGGCCATCGTGTCGTCGATCTCCGGCGGGATGCGGCCCGGATCGCTTCCGAGCCCGATTCCCCGTCCGACAACGGACTCACCGCCGAGCACCTGGCCTACGTCATCTACACGTCGGGCTCTACCGGGAGCCCGAAGGGCGTGATGGTGACGCACCGGGCGGTGGCCAACCACTTGCGCTGGCGTCAGGCGACGTACCCTCTTGGCGCGGCAGACGCGTTCCTGCAAAAGGCCTCGCTGAGCTTTGACATCTCGGTCTGGGAGATCTTCGCGCCGTTGATCGCTGGCGCGCGTCTGGTGCTGGCCCGGCCGGGTGGGCAGCGAGATGGAGGCTACCTGGCCGGCCTGATCGCGCGGCAGGGCGTGTCCATCGCGCACTTCGGCCCCACGCTGCTTCGGCTGGTGCTGGATGCGCCGGAGCTGGAGCGCTGCACCTCGCTGCGGCACGTCTTCTGTGGTGGCGAGGTGGTCCCGGTCTCCTTGTGTGAGCGGTTGCTGGCGCGGGTGCCGGCGCGGCTTCACCACCAATATGGGCCGACCGAGGCGACCATCGATGCCTCCTGCTGGGACTGTGTCCCGGGGGAGACGCGCTCCTATGTCCCGATGGGAGCGCCGGTGGCGAATACGCGGCTCCATGTCCTGGACGCGCGCGGTCACCTCGCCGCGCCGGGTGAGGTGGGAGAACTCCTCATCGGGGGCGTGGGGCTGGCGCGGGGGTACCTCCGGCGCCCGGACCTCACCGCCGCTGCCTTCGTCCCGGATCCGTTCAGCGAGGAGCCGGGCGCGCGGCTGTATCGCACGGGAGATCTCGTCCGACGGATGCCGGATGGGACGCTCCAGTTCCTTGGCCGCCGCGATCATCAGGTCAAGGTGCGTGGCTACCGTGTCGAGTTGGGCGAGATCGAGGCGGCCCTCTTGGGCCACCCCGGGCTCCGCGAGGCGGTGGTGGTGGTCCGTGGCGAAGGGGAGGACGAGCACAGACTGGTGGCCTATGTTGTCCCGGCGCGGAATGCCGTGGAGCCGCTCGAACTCACGGCGCTTCGGGCGTTCCTGGAGCGGTCCTTGCCGGATTACATGGTTCCGGCGGTCTTCATCCCGTTGGACGGACTGCCGCTCACCCCGACAGGCAAGGTGGACCGCGGCGCGCTGCCCGAGCCATCGGAGTTCAACCGCCTCGTGCCATCGGGCCTTCATGAGGCGCCGCGAGGTGCGCTGGAGGAAAGGTTGTCTCGGCTCTGGGGAGAGGTGCTGCGCGTCGCGCTCCCGGGGCGCCACGCGCACTTCCTGGAGCTGGGGGGAGACTCCATCCTCGCTGTCCGGATCGCTGCCCGTCTCCGCGAGGCGGGTTACCGGTGCCGCCCCTCCCAGCTCTTCAGCCATCCCACCATCGCGGAACTGGCCGGGGGGCTGCGCGCGGCCTTGCAGGAACTCCCGGACGGAGGGAAAGCCTCCGCTGTCCCGGAGGACGAGTGGCCCTCTTCTGCCGCGTCAGAGCCGTATCCGCTCACGCCCATGCAGGAGGGAATGCTGTTCCACACGCTGCTCGCGCCCGGTTCGCGCGTGTACCACGAGCAACTGGAGTTCGAACTTCGCGGTCCGCTCGTTCCGGAGCTCATCGAGCGCGCCTGGTGCGAGGTGGGCGCCCGTCATCCGGGGCTGCGGATGCGCTTCCAGTGGGAGGGGCTCTCCGCTCCACGCCAGGTCGAGGCGCGGGAGTTGCCGCCGATCGAGTGGTGGGACTGGCGCTCGCAGGAGTCGCTCGCGTTCGAGGAACGGCGCGAGCGTTTTCTCGCCGAGGATCGAGCGCGCGGTTTCGCGCTCACGGATGCGCCGCCGGTGCGCCTGTCGGTGGTCCAGTTGGAGGACGGGCGGTATTGGGCCGTCTGGAGCCTGCACCACCTCGTCTTTGATGGCTGGAGCGCGGCGCTCGTTCTGGGCGAACTCTTCGCCACGTACGCGGCGCTCCGGGCTGGGACCCGTCGTGAGCTGCCCCCGGCCCGACCGTACCGGGATTTCGTGCGCTGGATTCGCTCGCGCGACTTCTCCGCGGAGGCTCCGTTCTGGAGGGAAGCGCTGGGTCCTGGCGTCTCTCCAACGCCATTGTTTGCGGACCGCCGGCCCACCCGCCGCGTGCCGGAGCCGGACGCGGCGCTGCGGCTGCGGCTCAACGCCGGACGGACCGCCCGGCTCAAGGCCCTGGCGGTGCGTCACCGCATCACGCTGAACACGCTTCTGGCGGGAGCGTGGGCCGTGCTCCTGGGTCGCTACAGTGGCCAGCGCGAGGTCACGTTTGGGCTGGCGGTGTCCGGGCGTTCCATCGAACTGGACGGAGTGGAAGGCATTGCCGGGTTGCTGCTCAACACGTTGGCCGTGCGGGTGG
This sequence comes from Myxococcus sp. CA005, assembly GCF_006518205.1. NCBI lineage: Bacteria > Pseudomonadati > Myxococcota > Myxococcia > Myxococcales > Myxococcaceae > Myxococcus > Myxococcus sp. CA005. Next base: position 110,837 of record NZ_SRLV01000008.1, read on the forward strand.
AGGTGCCCTCCCAGGCCACTGCCGACGGCTGGCTGCACACGCTCCAGGCTCGGCTCACCGAGCTCCTTGCGCACGAGCAGACACCCCTGGCCGATGTCCAGCGGTGGTGCGCTGGCAAGCCCGGTGAGGCGCTCTTCGAGAGCCTGCTCGTCTTCGAGAACTACCCCGCGGAGGCGGCGTGCTGGAGCCCGCCGGGGGCCGGACTCGTTGTCGAGCGCCGCTTCGGCGCGGCGCGTGCTCCTTATGCGCTCACGCTCACCGCGCGTCCGGGCGAGGCGCTCGAACTCTGGGCCTCCTACGAGCGTGACCGGTTCAGCGACGAGGTGATCCACCGGTTGTTGCGGCACCTGGAGCAGTCACTCTGGGCGCTGGCGGAGGGAAGCTCCAAGGTGTTGGCGTCGCTGGAGTTGCTGCCGGCGGACGAACTGTCGGCGCTGCTGGCGCGAGGCCGAGGACCACGGGTGGCACTACCGGACGAGGCCGAGCTCCCCGCCCTGTTCGAAGCCCAAGCCGCGCGCACCCCGGAGACGGTCGCGGCGATGTTCCACGATGAGCGGGTGACGTACCGCGAACTGGACGCGCGCGCGAACCAGCTTGCCCACATGCTGCGAGGCCATGGCGTCGGTCCAGAGGTGCGGGTGGGGCTCTGCCTCCCGCGCTCGTTGGAGCTGCTGGTCGCGGTGCTGGGGGTGCTCAAAACGGGCGGGGCTTATGTCCCGTTGGATCCAGACTACCCGGCCGAGCGGACGGCCTACGTGATGGCGGACGCGGGCGTGGCCGTGCTGTTGACGCAGTCCTCGGTGCGCGGCCGGCTTCCCGCGGGGCAGGTGCGGTCAATCCTGTTCGATGAGGTGCGCGCCGAACTGGCCGCGTTGCCCTCCACGCCGCCGCCGCGGCCGGTGCTCTCCACCCGGTTGGCATACGTCCTCTACACCTCCGGCTCCACCGGGCGTCCCAAGGGCGTGATGGTGACGCACCAGAACGTGCTCAACTTCCTCCAGTCGATGCGGCGCGAGCCGGGGCTGCGGCCGGAGGACGTGGTGCTCGCGCTGACCTCACTCTCCTTCGACATCGCGGGGCTGGAGCTCTTTCTGCCGCTGGCGGTGGGGGCCCGCGTGGTGATTGCGCCACAGGCGTGGCAACGCGATGGGGCACTGCTGGCCGCGGGGTTGACTCGGTGCGGCGCGAGCGTGTTGCAGGCCACCCCCGCCACCTGGCAGATGCTGTTGCAGGCCGGGCTCCCGGCGGGCCTGGGGCTGCGGGCCTTCTGCGGCGGAGAGGCCATGTCCCGCCCGCTCGCCCGCGCGCTCGGAGAAGTGGCCGGGAGCGTCTGGAACCTGTACGGCCCCACCGAGACGACCATCTGGTCCGCGGTGGAGCGCCTCCAGGACGAGGAGGCCGACCCGTCACTCGGACACGCCATCGACAACACGGAGTTGTACGTCCTCGATACGGGCGGACGCCCGGTGCCGGTGGGCGTCGCCGGCGAGCTGTTCATTGGCGGAGAGGGCGTGGCCCGGGGCTACCTTGGCCAGCCAGCGCTCACGGCGGAGCGCTTCGTTCCGGATCCCTTCTCGGCCAGGCTGGGGGCGCGCCTGTACCGCACTGGCGATCTCGTCCGCTGGCGGGAGGGCGGGGGGCTCGAGTTCCTTGGGCGCATCGACCATCAGGTGAAGGTGCGTGGTCACCGCATCGAGCTGGCGGAGATCGAGACGACGCTCGCAGGGCATCCGGCGGTGGAGCAGGCGGTGGTCGTTGCCCGGGTGCACGCGGCAGAGGATGTGCGGCTGGTGGCCTACTTCATCCCGCGGACGGGTCAGGACGGGAGGAATGTGCAGGCGCTGCGCCAGTGGCTCTCGGAGCGGTTGCCTGGGCCCATGGTGCCGACCGTGTTCGTCCCGCTGGCCTGCTTCCCGTTGACGCCGAACGGCAAGGTTGATCGCCGCGCATTGCCAGCTCCGGATTGGGGGGCCGCGCCACGGGGAGCGGGGGCGTTCGTCCCGCCGCGGAGCGCCACCGAGCGCGCCGTGGCGGAGCTCTGGCGCGAGCTGCTGGGAGGGAGTGCGGTCTCCGGCGTGTTCGACAGTTTCTTCACGGTGGGCGGACACTCGTTGCTGGCGGTCCGGTTCGCCATGCGGGCGCGCACGACCTTCAGGGTCGAGCTGTCGCTTCAGGCGCTGCTCGAACAGCCGACCATCGCGGGGATGGCAGCGGTCATCGACGCGGCGTTGGAGCGCTCGCCAGTTCCGAGGGGGGAGGCGGAGGTGGATCCGATGGCCGACGCCGTGCTGCCACCCGGGCTCGAACCTCGTGGCACGTTGCCCGCGCGGCCTCGCCCCCCTCGGCACCTCCTGCTGACTGGCGCGACCGGCTTCGTGGGGGCCTTCCTGTTGAAGGAGCTGCTGGATCGGCTGCCCGCGCGCATCCACTGCCTCATCCGCGCGGCTGGGCGCGAGGAGGCGGGGGCCAGGCTGGAACGAAAGCTCCGCGCCTATGGGCTCTGGGAGGAGCGCTTTCGGGAGCGGATTGAACCTGTCCCGGGAGATCTGGCGGAGCCCGGGCTGGGGCTCTCGTCCGCGCAGCTCGAAGCACTTGCCGGGCGGGTCGACGCCATCTACCACTGCGGCGCGGTGGTGAGCTTCCTCTACCCGTACCGGGAGATGAGGGCGCCCAACGTGCAAGCGACGCAGGCGCTTCTGGAGCTTGCGTGCCGGGGCCGCCCGAAGGTGTTCCACCACGTGTCCACGCTGTCCGTCTTCCCGCCGCATCTTCGCCAGGGAGGGGGCCTGCTCGCGGAGGATGATGCCATCGAGGGGGCGACGGGTTTCCGCACCGGTTATGCCCAGAGCAAATGGGTGGCGGAGCGGTTGGTGGCGCAGGCCCGTAGCCGGGGCATGCAGGTCGCCATCTACCGTTTGGGCAACGTGACTGGCCACAGCCAGACGGGCGTCTGGAATACCACCGACTTCGTCACCCGGAGCCTGAAGAGCTTCATCCAGCTCGGCAGCATGCCGGTGTTGGATGGCACGCTGGATCTGCTACCGGTGGATTTCGTGGCGAAGGCGATCGTGCACCTCTCGCGAGAGCCCCAGTCCTTCGGGAGGACGTTCCATCTGAGCCACCCACTCCCGGTGTCGGCCGGGTTGCTGCGGGGGTGGCTGGAGACGTTGGGCTATTCGCTGCGGAGTTTGTCGCAGACCGAGTGGCTCGATGAGTTGCGGCGGGAGACCGAGCGCCGGGACCACAACGCGCTCTTCGCGCTCGCTCCGCTGATTGGAGCGCGGGAGGCGCCGGGCGGCGCGGGGCCCCTGCAACTGTTTTCATCCTGGGGGCGCGTGGATCACCGGAACACGCGCGCGGGATTGGAGGGCAGTGGCATCGAATGCCCGCGGGTGGACGAGTCCCTTTTCCGCACCTACTTCAAGTACTTCGTCGAGAGCGGCTTCCTCCGCGCGCCTGGAGCACAAGCCCCGGCCCACGCCGGCCGGGGCTTTACCGCCTAGTCGGACACCTCCGGAGGCAGCATATCCTGGCAGCGCCGGATGCCCCGCTGGGCCTCCACGAGCTGCGGATGGTCGCGCTTCAGGGCGCGATAGAGGGTGATGGCCGTCTCGCAGTTGCCGTCGTTCTCCAGGGCTCGGGCGCGGGCCATGCGCTTCGAGGCGTCCTCCACCTTGCCCGCGAGCGCCGCCAGCTCGGGCTCGACGGCGTCCAATCCCAGGCTCCGTGCCTGGGCCAGCCGTTTCATCGCGCTGTCCAGCCGGCCTTCGTTGAAGTCATTGCCGATGTCGATGGCCTGTCCCGCCGCGAGCACCTTGAGCTGCCGGGTCGCGACATCGTCGGGCGCCGTCTCCACCGTCCCGCTGGTGGCGTGAGGTGACGCGCCGGCCTCTTTGGCGGGGGGCGCCACGGGAGACGCCGGTTGCGCCGGGGAACCGACTGGAACCAGGGTTCCCTCCTTGACGTCGTCGCGGCTGCCGCCCCGGAGGGCCACGAGGCCCACGCCGCCCAGGAGCAGGACGCCCGCGATGCCCAGCCCCACCACCGCGCTGGACTTCGAGCGCTTCGGCGCCGCGTAGGGGGAGGCCGCGTGCGCCGTCTTGTTGAAGCCCTCTGAGCCCACCCGGAGCCCGGAGGGCGCGGCGGGCTGGGTCAGCGGAATGGGCGCGGAGCCCGTCACCGGCGCGGCCTCCGCCGGGGCGGCGCGCACCAGGGTGGCCTCGGAGCCCTCCGTGCCAAAGAGGAGCGTGGCCGGTCGCGCCGGTTCGAGGCCACCGCCGGTGATGGCGGGGTTGATGCCGCTGACGGCGCGCCGGCTGGTGAGGGTAGGCAACGCGTTGACCAGGTCCGACGCGAAGGCCTCCATGGTGGCGTAGCGCTCCTCGCGGCGCTTCGCGGTGGCCTTCTGGATGACGGCGTCGACGGTTGGATATTGGAGGTCCGCCGCCACCTGCGCCAGTCGTGGCATGGGCTGGTGGACCTGCTTCTGCATGATTTCGGAGACGCTGTTGCCGTCGAAGGGCTGCTGACCGGTGAGCAGCTCGAAGAGGACGATGCCCACCGCGTACACGTCCGCGCGGGCGTCCACGTCCAGGCCCATGGCCTGCTCGGGGGACATGTAACGCGGCGTGCCGGCCACCGCGCCCTGGACGGTGAGCCGTGTCGCGCCGTCGGTGATTCGGGCGATGCCGAAGTCCAGGACCTTCACGTGCCAGCCGCGCATGCCCTGCCGGACCATGATGTTCTCCGGCTTGAGGTCGCGGTGGATGACCTGGCGCGCGTGGGCATAGGCGAGCACGTCCGCCACCTGGAGGACGATGTCCACGGCTTCGTCGAGCGCGAGCCGGCCACACGCGGCGAGCAGGCTCTTGAGGTCATCCCCCTCCACGTACTCCATGGAGATGTAGAGGCTGCCTTCCTCGTCCTGCCCGAAGTCGTGCAGCGTCACTGCGTTGGGGTGGGCCACTCGCGCGTAGCTCTTGGCTTCGTTGAGGAAGCGGCGGGCCACGTCCGGGTCCATGGACAGGCCGCTGTTGAGGAACTTCATCGCCACCTGCTGGCCGATGCCCACCTGTTCGGCCAGGTACACCGAACCCATGCCGCCCTGGCCCAGCCGCCGGAGGATGCGGAAGCGGCTCGCCACGACACGGCCGAGCATCCGGTCCACGGCCGGCGCCACCGTCAGCAGCTCGGTGCCACCACAGGCCGGACAGGCGCCGTCCCACTTCTCATGCTGGGCCTCGCATCGCTGGCAGATGAAGAGCGACATGGTGTCCTTGCTGGGCCGGAGGGGAGGGGACCGCGGTCAGCGCGTGGCCGGGGCGTAGCGCTGGAAGAGGATGCGCTCCAACTCGCGAGCCCCCGCCTCGGGGGACTTTCGCTGGGCGGAGGCCGCGCGGAGCACGTCCGTGCGCGCATCTTGCGGCAGGTCCGTCTCCAGCACCGTCAGCGCGCCGTCCAAATCTCCGGCGCGCTGGAGCGCGGCGGCGCGCCACACGCGGTACTCGGTGCGCTCGGGCGCCGCTGATGCGGCCTTCGCGAACAGGCGCTGCGCCCCGGTGGAGTCTCCACTCTGGAGCGCCGCGAGCCCTTCCAGGAAAGGCGCCTGGGCAGCGGCCTTGGCGGACGGCTCCCCCGTGTCTCGAGCCAGGTCGAAGAGCGCGCCGGACTCCCGCAGGCGCGCCGTGGGGAGCGCTTCACCGGCCAGGGCCCGCTGGTGCAGTTCGTTGGTGGTGGCCTGGGAGGCCGCGCTCAGCCGCGCGGCCATGTCTCCCAGGTCCGTGCCCAGGTAGCCCTCGGACACCAGCGTGCGCAGCGTCTCGCCCGCCGCGCCGGGGCCCACCAGCCGGCCTTCCTCCAGCGCGGCGAAGAAGCCGGCCTTCAGCTCCACGTGCCGGGCCGTCATGTCGGGCGGCACCTTGTTGCGCTTCTTGCGGCGCGCGGCCTTCAGCTTGCGCTCGCACAGGGCCAGCTCGCGCTGCGCCTTGGTGCGGTCCTGGATGTCCGGCGCGCTGCGCACGTAGGCGCGGTAGGCGGCGCAGGCCCCGGGGACGTCCTTCGCCCCCATGCGCGCGCGGGCCAGGCCCAGGTAGGCGGGCAGCAGGGACGGGTTGGCGCGCGTGGCCTGGAGCAACACCTCCGCCGCGTCCTTGTGCTTGCGCTTGTTGTAGAGGCGGGTGCCCTCGGCCAGCAGCGCATCGCCACGGCCGACGGAGGGCCCCACCAGGGGCTCGGCCAGGGACAGGCCACACGTCAGCAGCACACAGGCCCACGTCAGGCGCCGCAGGTCAGAACGCATAGCCCAGCCCTCCGCGAATGTTGCTCGTTCCGGCAATCTTCTTCAGCAGCGTGAAGCTGTGCTGGTACGCGACGGAGGCGTACAGGCCCTCGTACACGAAGATGCGCGCGGTGGCCTGTCCGGACGCGTGCAGGTCCAGCGCGTAGAGGCCGTCCTTGAAGATGGCCGCGTCACCCGCGCGTTCCTTCACCAGCAGCCCTCGGCCCTCCAGTCCCACCTGGATGGCGAAGGACACGGGCCCGAGCACGTAGCGCAGTTGCGGCTGGAGCGCGCGCAGCGACACCGCCTGCACCCGCGTGTCCAGCGACGACACGCCGTCCGGCCCCACGCCGCCCACGCCAGGCGGTACGTCGATGCCCAGCGTCCATGTGTCGCCGGTGGAGGCGTAGGTGGCGCCCACCAGCATGACGCCGAAGAACTGCCCATAGCGGCCGTACTCGACGCCCACGCCGCGCAGGTTGCGCGAGCCCGGCGCGCGCACGTCCCGAGTGCGCAGGCTCTCCAGCTCCTCCGAGGTGCTCAGCGGCTGGGACGCCAGCGACGTGCCCGTGAGGCGCTGCATCTCGAACGAGGCCTCCAGGTAGCTTTGCCGCGCCATGGTGGCTTCCTTGCGGCGGCGCATGGCCAGCTTGAAGGACTGCATGGAGGTGGGCGTCAGCGCGTGCTCCAGCGTGTAGGTCCCGCCGGGCGCGATCTCCGCCGTCACCTCGTGGGGCTCGTAGCCGTCCAACGTCAGCGACACCCTGCGCGTGCCCGGCTGGATGCCCTGGTCCACCGCGGTGGTCCCCACCGGCTGGCCGTCCACGCGAATCTCCGCGCCCTCCGGCTGCGCCTTCACCACCAGCCGCGCGGGCACCTTCTCCAGCGTGGCGTCCAGCTTGACCTGCTGGCGCGAGCTCATCACGCGCGTCTCTTCCTTCGGAAGGTGCGAAGCCAGTTCGAAGCGGAAGGTGTGCTCACCCGGCAGCACCTCCGTGGTGAAGGGCGTGGAGCCCACCTTCACGCCGTCGATGAAGACGGTGGCCCCCGCGGGCGTCGTCTCCGCCACCACCGTGGCATTGAGCGACAGGAACTTCACCAGCACGCCGGCCAGGGCCTTCTCGAACGCCGGGTTCGCCGTCTCCGCCTGACCCCGGGCGCCCGTGCCGGGCCGGACGCTGACGGCGCGGAAGCGGTAGCCGGCGTCGTCCTGGCCCACCTGCACCAGCACCACGCGCTCCAGACCCAGTGATTCCAGGTACGCCTCCAGCGGCTCCCGGCAGCGCGCCTCGCCGGACACGCAGCGCAGGTCGCCGCCCTGGCCCTTCAGGTGCATGGCCAGGGCGCCCCGGCCGATGAGCTGCTCCGCCTGCACGTCTTGCGGTATCAGCGCGGCAATCCCTTCCTCGGTGCGTTGCAGCAACGCGTCCTGTCCTGGGTACAGGGCCTGGACGAGCCACAGCGTGTGCGAAGGGGTGGGTGCCTGGGTGTCCGGGGGCATTCCGGGTGCGGCGCCGGCGCTCAGCGCCAGGCTGACACTCAGGAGACAGGAGACGAACATGGCGTCCTCGGGGGAGGGGGCCGCGGCGGAACCGACCGGCGGCCCCCGTCCAAGGTGTACGCCAATGAACGCTCTCCTGCCTAGGGGGGAGGTCCGAGAACGGAGGGATTTCCGGGAAGCTGCCTTCCAGCGCCTTCCTGCTCGCCTGCCTTCCGGCCGCATGCAGGGAAGCTGGGGGCTGGAGGTCGCCTGGGGTGTGGGGAATGCGCATCGTTCCCCCGGTCGCAGCACCTCCGAGGAGGCGGAATGGTTCTCCCTGGCAAGGGAATGGGCTGGAAGACGTTCTTTCTGGCGCTGAAGGACGAGTGGACGCGCGACGAGGTGGGGGACGTCGCTGGCGCGCTCACCTTCCGGATGATTCTGGCGCTGTTCCCATTCCTGCTGTTCCTGGTGTCGCTGGCGGGTCTCCTCATCGAGCCCGCCCAGGCCCAGGTGCTCATCCAGGAACTGGCGCGGGTGGCGCCCCGGGAAGTGACGTCCATCCTGAGCGAGCGCATCGAGGCGCTGGCGAACAGCCGGCCGGTGGGGCTGCTGACGGTGGGCGGTGTCGGTGCCGTCTGGGCGGCCTCCGCGGGCGTGGTGGCGCTGATGACGGCGCTCAACAAGGTCTACGGTGTGACGGAGTCGCGTCCCATCTGGAAGCTGCGCGGCATCGCGCTGCTGGTGACACTGGGCGGAGCGGCGGTGGCCATCCTCGCGGCGTTCGCGGTCATCGTCACGCCCGTCATCGCTGGCAAGCTTCCCGGCGGGTTGGGCACCGTGCTCATGTGGCTGCGGCTCCCGGTAGCGGGCCTGCTGATGATGTTTCTGTGGGCGGTGCTGTACTACGTGCTGCCGGACGTGAATCAGAAGTTCCGTTTCATCACCCCGGGCTCGGTGGTGGGCGTGCTCATCTGGGTGTTCGCGTCGTGGGGCTTCTCCCAGTATGTGGCCAACTTCGGCAAGTACGACGTCAACTACGGCGCCATCGGCGGTGTCATCGTCATGCTGCTGTGGATGTGGATCTCCGCGCAGGTCATCCTGCTGGGCGCGGAAATCAACGCCATCCTCGAGCACCGTTCCCCGGACGGAAAGGCGCCGGGCCAGAAGGTCCCGGAGCAGGGCAAGGCGCTGACCGCCACCAAGACGGAACTGGAGGCGGGAGGTGCGTCGCTTCCGGGCGCTCCGGGCTTCCAGCCCGTGGTGGACCCGGTGACGGGCCGGCCCCTGGATGACCCACCGTCCGCTCCACCCAGGCTGCGTGACACGCCGCTCGCGGCGGCCTTCAAGTGGACCGTGGGCATGGGCCTGGGGTTGTTCCTGCTGCGCAAGTCGGACTCCCGGTAGACCGTCCTTCGCTTCCCAGTGCCGCCGGGGCGTTCGCGCGTGACGACGGGTGGCTTTTGACTCGCGGCGCCACTCCGGTGTGAAGGGTTGTCATCGCAGGGGGGGCTTGCCGAACGCCTACCCCCAGTGCGAGCGTGCGCGCGTTGTTGGCTGGACGACAGTGGCTGCCGTCATCCACTGACCGCCCCCCTCGGACAATCCCCCGCACCCTGAGTGCCCCGGCGCATGGACGACGTACGCCCTGGAGTTCCGATGTCTCAGACCCCCTCCTGGCCCCTGCGCTGCGGCGCGGTGCTTCTCACGGCTCAACTCGTCCTTGCGTGTGGTGGCGGGGAGCCGAAGCCTCCACCTCCCACCGACCTCACGCCGCCCACGACACGCGCCACGCCCGCGGGAGGCGACTTCACCACCGCCGTGGTGGTGACGCTGGCTTGTGACGACGGCGGCGGCAGTGGCTGCGCGGCCACGTACTACACGCTGGATGGCTCCACGCCCGGCACGGGCTCCACGCAGTATCGCGAGCCCTTCACACTGGGGAGCACCACCACGGTGCGCTTCTACTCCGTGGACGCGGCAGGCAACGCGGAGGCGCCGGGGACCGCGACATTGACCCTGGTGGGTGCGGCGGACACGGAGCCGCCCAGCACGGTGGCCAACCCCGCGAGCGGCGCGTTCAGCAGTCCCCGGAGCGTGGCGCTGACGTGTGACGACGGCGCGGGCAGCGGCTGCGCGGCCACGCACTACACGCTGGATGGCAGCGTTCCTACGCAAGCCTCGCCGCGCTACACGGCGCCCCTGTCCATCGCCACGTCCACCACGCTGCGCTTCTTCTCCGTGGACCGGGTGGGCAACGTCGAGGCGGTGCGGCAGGCGCGTTACGTCGTGGACACGGAGGCGCCTCAGGTGGCCGCGACGCCACGGGGGAGCACGTTCACCGGGACGCGCGCGGTGACGCTGGCGTGTGACGACGGTGAGGGCAGCGGCTGCGCGGCCATCCACTACACCAACAATGGCGCCATTCCCTCCCTGGACTCCTCCGTCTATGAGGAGCCCCTGGTGCTGACGGCCACCACTCGCGTGCGCTTCATCGCGGTGGACTGGGTGGGCAATGTCTCCGAGGTGGTGTCGGAGCTCTACACGCGGGAGACCTCCGGCGAGGACCGCGTGGCCCCCACGACGACGGCGACGCCCGCTGGCGGTGTCTACTGGAGTGCGCAGTCCGTCGTCCTGGGCTGCGCGGATGACGCCGAGGGAAGTGGCTGCGCGGGGACGTACTACACGGTCGACGGCAGCGCGCCGACGACATCCAGCATCCGCTACACGGGCCCCATCACCGTGGCCTCCTCCACCACGCTGCGTTTCTTCTCCATGGACATCGCGGGCAACGTCGAACCGGTGAAGTCCGAGCAGTACACGATGGACACGGTGCCGCCGGTGACGACCGCCACGCCCGTGGGCGGCGTCTACCAGGACGCCGTCACCGTGACGCTGGTGTGCAACGACGGTGGTTCGGGCTGCGCCGCGACGCGCTACACGCTGGATGGCTCCGCGCCGGTGTCGAGCGCGTTGCTGTACGAGCGGCCCATCACGATCACTCGGAACACGATGCTGCGCTTCGCCTCCACGGATGCGGCGGGCAACGTGGAGCAGGCGAAGCAGGAGTCCTACGTGCTGCCCGACCTGGACCGGACGGCGTCCGAGCAGATCCAGGCCGTGCGCAACGCGGCGAATGGCCCGGTGAACCTCATCATCAACGGAGCCCGCATCACCTTCATCAAGGACGCCGTGGGCAACGCGGTGAACGACGCGGCGGGTTTCTTCCTCCAGGCGGAGCGGACCGGGCCCGCCGTCTTCGTTCCGGTGGACCCAGCGACACTATCCCCCGTTCCGCGGGTGGGAGACCGGGTGCGTGTCACCGTGAATGCGAAGAGCGTCGTCAACGGCCAGACGCGCGCGAGCCTCTCTGGCTTCAACGTGCTCAGCTCGGGGCACTCGGTGTCGGAGCTTCTCCAGGACGTCAGCGACGTGGACGTCACCATCGGTGGGACGCAGCCCGAGTATGAGTCCGAGTACATCTCCATCACCGGCACCATCGGCGCACCTGGGTTCTCCGCCGCGGGGCTGGGGCATCTGCAGGCGCCGCTGACGACGGTGGGCGTGCCGGCGGGCTCCGTGGCCGCGGCCGTGCTGCGCCTGCGCGTGGTGGAGCCCCTTCGCGACAGCTTGGCGTTGACGTCGGGCTGCTCGCTGACGGTGACGTCTCCGCTCTGGATCTTCATGTCCGGCACGCGGATGACGCCCACCATCCAGCCCACCGTGTGGACGGCGAGCCAGGCCACCGTGCACTCGTGCCCGGCGCCCCGGGTCATCAACGCATGGGCCACGACCCGCAACACGGTGATGGTGCGTTTCGGCCGCCCGCTCGACGCGGCGAGCCTGGTGGCCAACGGCAGTCAGTTCTCCATCCCCGGGCTGAGCGTCACCCAGGCCCAGTTGCAGAGCCGCACCGAGGTCGCGCTGACGACCAGCAACCAGACGCCGCGCCAGCAGTACACCGTGACGGTGGCGACCACCGTGCGTGACGCGCGCGGCGTCGCGCTGGATCCTTCGGCCACGCAGACGAGCTTCCCGGGCTACGTGCAGACGGCGCGGCTCCGCCTCTCCGAGGTGGCGCCCGCCGTTCCCCAGAACCGCGACCTGGTGGAACTCGTCGTCCTCGCGAGTGGCTCCGTCCAGGGCGCGACGCTGACGGATGGGAACACGGTGCTGGCCACGCTCCCCGATGTGCAGGTGTCGACGGGCGACATCATCGTCATCCACCTCAACCCGGACCGCGTCACGCTCGGGTGGGACGCACCCGCGTCGGAGACGACCAGCCGGGCCGAATACCCGCGGAGCCAGTACGCCGCGAACCATGACACGGCCTGGGACTTCCAAGGGGGTACGACGGGTATCTTTCCGGGCAACCGGGTCCTTCGCATCCGGGACACGTTCGGCACCACCCAGGACGCCCTGGCGGTCATCGAGACCAACGACGCCTTCGCGAACTACCCCACGATGCTCCAGTCGCTCCAGGCAGAGGGCCAGTGGTGGCCGGCGGACTGCTCCGGTGTGCCCTGCGACTATCCGGATGCGTGGGACGTCTCGGTGGACTGGACCCAGGCCTTCGGCACGCCGGGGCTGGCCACGTCGTTGGGGCGAAACGGGCAGGGGGACACGGACTCGGCGAGTGACTGGTCGGTGAGCATGTCCTCGTTCGGCTACGCCAACCCGTTGCCGTAGCTCGCGCCAGACGGCGCAACGACAATCGCCGCCTCGTCCCGGGAGCGTATCCCCGGGCCGGGCGGCGATTCGTGTTTCCGCGTCGTGCCTGTCCCTACCGGCGGCGCGCGGCGACGTCGGAGTGCTTCTCCACGAACTCCGAGTAGGGCCCGTTGAAGTCGAGCACTTCCTTGCCCGCCTGGAGCGACCAGATGCGGGTGGCCACCTCGGAGATGAGCTCCTGGTCGTGCGTGACGACGATGACCGTGCCCTCGTACTTCTGGAGGCCTTCGGCCAGCGCGGCGATGGACTCGAGGTCCAGGTGGTTGGTGGGCTCGTCGAGCACCAGCACGTTGTCCTGCATGATCATCAGCTTGGACAGGAGCAGCCGCACCGTCTCACCACCGGAGAGGGTGTCGGTGTTCTTCATCCGCTCCTCACCGGAGAAGAGCATCCGGCCCAGCACGCCGGAGATCTCCTCGTTGGTGAGCTTGTCGTGCAGGTCACGCAGCCAGCCGAAGCAGGTGGTGCCCTTGCGCACGACGCCGTGGTGGTCCTGCGGCAGGTAGCCCACGGAGGCCTGGTGGCCCCAGCCAATCTTCCCGCCGTCCGGCTCCAACTGGCCGGCAATCATCTTCACCAGCGTGGACTTGCCCACGCCGTTGCGGCCGATGACGCAGACCTTCTCGCCCTTGCAGACCAGGGCGTTGAAGGGCTTGATGACCTCCTGGCCCTCGAAGGACTTGTGGATGCCTTCGACCATCAGCGTCTGCTTGCCGCTGACCACCTTCTGGTCGAAGCGGATGAACGGGCGCGCGATGTTGGAGCGCTTGAGGTCGTCCGACTTCAGCTTGTCGATCTGCTTGATGCGGCTCTGCACCTGCGAGGCGCGGGTGCCGGCGTGGAAGCGCGCGACGAAGTCCTGGAGCTGGGCAATCTTCTTCTTCTTCTCCTCCGTCTCGGACTCGACGCGGCTGCGCACCTGCGCCTTCTGCCGGACCATGTCGTCATACCCACCGGGGTAGTGGATGATGGTCTCGTAGTCGATGTCCGCGATGTGCGTGCAGATGGCGTTGAGGAAGTGCCGGTCGTGGCTGATGGTGATGAGCACGCCCTCGTAGTCGTGGAGGAAGCTCTCCAGCCAGCGGATGGAGTCGATGTCCAGGTTGTTCGTGGGCTCGTCGAGGAGCAGGCCTTCCGGCTTGCCGAACAGCGCCTGCGCGAGCAGCACGCGGAGCTTGAGGCCGCCGGTGAGCTGCTTCATGGGCTCTTCGTGGGAGGCCTGGTCGATGCCAAGGCCCGCCAGCAGGGTGGCCGCGTCGCTCTCCGCCGAGTAGCCGTCCTCCTCGGCGATGACGCCCTCCAGGTCGCCCAGCCGGTTGCCGTCCTCCTCGGTGATGTCGGACTTGGCCAGCAGCTCGTTCTTCTCGGACATGGCCGCCCACAGGGCGCGGTTGCCCATGAGCACCACGTCGAGGACGCGGTTGTCCTCGTAGCGGAAGTGGTCCTGGCGCAGGATTCCCAGCTTGCGAGGCCGGACGATGTTGCCCATGTCCGCTTCCTCGTCCCCGGCGAGGATCTTCATGAACGTGGACTTCCCGGCCCCGTTCGGACCGGTCAGGCCGTAGCGGCGGCCCGGCGAGAACGTGACGTTGACGTCCTCGAAAAGCTTCTTGGGCCCGTAGGCCTTGGAGACGTTGATGACGTTGAACATGGCGGCGGCGTTGTAGCGGAAATGGTGCGGTGGGCCAAAGCGGCGACGTGTTTCGCGTTCTGCAGGAGACCGCGAGGACTCCATGTAACCGCTGGGAAGGCGGGAGAATGCCGCCCCGGTGTCGACTTCAGGCCGCCGGAAGCGGCGGCGGAGGACGTGAGATGCCGGGAGGCCGGCGGCGTTCCGCCTCGGACGGAATGCCAGGACGCCTGTACGGCTGTCCAGGAGGGTAGGTGGCCCCGGATGACGGGTGGGGAGCGGGCAGGGCAGATGGATGCGGTGCCTGCCGGGCATGACGGGTATAAGGGCCGGCCCATGGCCGTTCGTTTCGAGCTCCTCACCACCGACCCCACGGGCGCCCGTGCAGGCATCCTGCACACACGCCGGGGTTCCTTCAAAACCCCCATGTTCATGCCGGTGGCCACCCACGCGGGCTTCCGGCACCTGGCCATGGAGGAGGTGAAGGAGGCGGGCGCCAGCATCCTGCTGGCCAACACCTACCATCTGATGCTCCGGCCGGGCGCCGAGGTCTTCAAGCGCTTCGGCGGCATCCACCCCTTCATGCAGTGGGACGGGGGCGTGCTCACCGATTCGGGCGGCTTCCAGATCTTCTCCCTGCCGGAGGACCGGCTCATCACGGAGAAGGGCGCCCACTTCCGCAGCTTCTACGACAACAGCCGGCAGCTCCTCAGCCCCGAGTCGAGCATCGCCATGCAGCAGGCCATCAACTCGGAAATCATGATGGTGCTGGACGTGTGCATCGACTCGCGGACCGACGAGGCCGGCACGCGCGAGGCCATGGAGCGCACCCACCGCTGGGCGGTGCGAAGCCTGGAGGCGAAGGCGGCGCGGGACACCGGGCAGGCGATGTTCGGCATCGTCCAGGGCGGCGTCTTCCCTCACCTGCGTGACGAGAGCGCGGCCTTCCTGACGAAGCTGCCCTTCGACGGCTTCGCCATTGGCGGTCTGGCCGTGGGCGAGACGAAGGTGGAGCGCGAGTCCATGACGTTGCGCGCCACCGCGTCCCTGCCCGCCGACAAGCCGCGCTACCTGATGGGCGTGGGCACGCCCACGGACCTGGTGGAAGCCGTGTTGCGCGGTGTGGACATGTTCGACTGCATCATCCCCACCAAGATGGCCCAGCAGGGGTATGCGTACACGTTCAGCGGGCTCATCCGCATCTCCCGCAGCGTGTTCCGCCTCTCCGACGAGCCGCTGGACGCGGAGTGCGACTGCTACGTGTGCAAGCGCTACACGCGCGGCTACCTGCAGCACCTGATGCGGGGCAAGCACCACCTGGGCTCGCGCTTCCTGTCCGTGCATAACGTCCGGCACTACCAGAAGCTGATGGGGCGCATCCGCGAGGGCATCCTGAGTGGTACGTACGCGCAGGTGTACCGCGAGCTGAAGGCGGCCATCGCCACGCCCAAGGACTTGAAGGACGAGGCCAACGCGCGCGAGGTGACGTTGAAGGAGGTCGGGTGAGCACCGCACCCGACGCCAACCCGCGCGACGGCGACTTCGAGCTCATCACCCTGCGCAATGGCGCTCGCGCCGTGCGGCACCTGGGCCATGGCGAGGTGATGCACCCCTCCGTGGGGCCGTGGCAGGAAGCGCTGCGCCTCTATGTGGAGCAGGCACGGCTGGCGGACCGGCTGCGCCAGCCCGGGCCGCCGCTGGTGATTCATGACGTGGGGCTGGGCGCCGCCACCAACGCGGTGGCCGCGCTCACCTGTGCCAGGAGTCTGGGCGCGGAGCAGCGCCGGCTGCTGGAGGTGGTCAGCTTCGAGGTGGACCTGGCGCCGCTGCGGCTCGCACTGGCGGACGCCGAGGGCTTTCCCTTCCTCCAGCCGTTCCGTGACGCGGCGGAGACGCTGATGCGCGACGGGGTGTGGGAGGCGGAGGGGCTCCGCTGGCGGCTGCTGCTGGGGGACGCGGTGCCGCACCTGGACGGCACGCTGCCCGTGGCGGACCTCGTCTACTTCGACCCGTTCTCTCCGGCGTCCAATCCGGAGATGTGGACCGAAGCGGTGCTGGCCCGCGTGCGCCGGCACTGCCGCGAGGACGGGGAGGGGACGCTGCTGCTCACGTACAGCGCGGCCACGCCCACGCGGGTGACGTTGCTGCTGGCCGGGTTCTTCGTGGGCGCGGGTGTGTCGACGGGGACGAAGGGCGAGACGACGGTGGGCGCCACGCGGCGTGAGTCGCTGGAGGCGCCGCTCGGTGAGCGGTGGCTGGAGCGATGGAAGCGCTCGTCATCCCGGGCGCCGCATGGTGGGCAGCTCACGCCCGACATCGAGGCGCGCGTGCTGGCGCACCCGCAGTGGCGGTGACGGGCCGGGCCGCAGGGTGCCCTTTGGCACGCCACGATGTGTGGCTCGGCACGGCGTTGGGTCGGGTTTCCGGGGCGGGTGCTGCTTCCGCCTCTGCGTGCGGACTCCGAGTGACGGAAGACATTCGCCGCGGTCCGGGGTAATCGACGGGACATGCACGACGCCCTTCAGATGGAGGACTGGGGCGGCACCGGTCCGGTGCTGCACCTGGCCCACGCCAACGGCTTTCCTCCGGGGTGCTACCGCAAACTCATCGAGCACCTGAAGCCGCGCTACCACGTCTTCACGCTTCGTACGCGGTGCCTCGTGCCGGGCTCCGACCCGCGCGAGCTGCGGACCTGGGATGACATGGCGGATGACCTGATTCACGCCCTGCGTGCTCACGGCGTGCAGGGGGTCGTGGGCGTGGGGCACAGCATGGGCGGCGTGGCGACGCTGCTGGCCTCCGCGAAGGCGCCCGCGCTCTTCCGGGCCGTGGTGGCGTTGGACCCGGTATTGTTCACGGGGGCGCGGGAATGGGCGCTCCGTGCCTTGACGCTGCTCGGGCTGCGAAGCCGCGTGCCGCCCGCGAGTCTGGCGCGGCGGCGGCGTGAGTCATGGGGCGCTCGTGAAGAGGCCGCGCGAAGCTACGGCAAGAAGCCGCTGTTCGCGCGCTTCGACCCGGAGTGCTTCCAGGACTACATCACCCACGGCCTCACCGAGGCCCCGAGCGGTGGCTTCCGGCTGACCATCCCCAAGGCCTGGGAGGCGCGTGTCTTCGAGACGTCTCCGAAGGATGTCTGGCGCGAGCTGGGCACCGTGAACGTCCCGTCTCTGGTGATTCGCGGCGGTGAGTCCGACACGCTGACGCGCGACGCACTGGAGCGGGCCCGCCTCACCTTGAATGATCCCCAGACGGAGGAGCTTCCCGGCACGGGGCACCTCTTCCCGCTGGAGCAGCCGGAGCGATGCGCCCAGCGCATCGTCGAGTTCCTCGATGGCCTGGAGTCGGCCCGCGCGGCTGCCAGGGCCGTGCGTTGAACCACAGGAGCGGGTGCTGACATGTCCGGCCCCCACGGCCTCCAGGGGCGCTGACCGGACCCCTCCGAAGTGACCTTGCGAGGTCGCTGTTCGGAAATGTCGGGAGTTTTGGCGCGACAAAAGTCCCGACATTTCCGAACAGCGAGCTCCGTGTCCGCGACCGGGCCCCCCACCTGCTGAGGCCACTTCGGGGGCGGGCACCCAGCGTTCGAACACCCATCCGTTGGGCTCGGCACTCCTTGGATTCGGCTCAGCGGCTTTCGCTCTCCGGATGCCCGGGGAGCTGGTGGAGCAGGGGCGCTTCCAGGCTCCTCGCCCGTGCAGCCTCGCGCGCGAGGAAGGCCTGCCTCGCGCGCAGGATGTCCTGGCCTCGCCGTGCTTCGAGGACCTCGAGATAGGGGCCGACACTCTTCCTGACGCGGCAGATTTCCGCGAAGTGTCGAACCTCATCCGAGGTGGTGAGCCCTGAGAGGAGGGCGTCGTGGAGTGCACGCACGGCGATGGGGAATCCCAGCTTGTTTCGATACTTGAATAGGTCCGCGACCGTCTTCGCGACGCCGTAGACGGTGATGGGCAACCCCCAGAGCAGGCGGTGCTCGATGCCCTCCGTCTGTGCTCGCCCCGAGAAGCGAACCACCTGGAGCGGTGGCTGGTCCCAGCGCGGTTTACGCGCATGCGCTCCAATGGCCATCCAGACCTCGGTGGGGGATTCAGGCAGCAAGCCGTGGAACCACAGCGCGGACTTCAAGCAGAGCACGCCCCGGGGGACGCGCTTCACGGCAATGGCCGCGGCTGTCACCATCGCGCTCGAGCGAGCCCAGACGCCGGGCGCGACTTCTCGCAGGGCTCCGACATTGCACAGCAGGTTGAGCTGGCTGCGTGCAGCGCCATGTGCCTCCAGGTCTCGAGATCGCAGCAACCCCAATGACTCCGCCAGCGCGGCCACGGAAGGCCGGCTCTTGTAGCCAGGCCTCCGGCGCATTCTGCTTCCCATTCCCCATCCCTCCCCAGCGCTCGGCGTTCCCGGAGCGCATTCCGAGAGCAGCGTACCGGGGAGGCCCGACAGACTTTCTGCGCCTCAGCGCGTGGCCTGCTCCTACGAGGAGAAGGTGAACTCCGCGCGGCGGTTCCTACGGAGCGCATCTTCCGTGTGCGCGTCCGACAGCGGGCGCTCCTCGCCGAAGGAGACGATGGAGAGCTGCGAGGACTCCACGCCCAGGTTGCGCAGGTAGTCGCGCACCACGGCCGCGCGGCGGTGGCCCAGCGCGATGTTGTACTCCGTGGTGCCCAGTTCGCAGGTGTGGCCCGACACCGTCACCCGCGTCAGGGGGCGCTCCCGCAGGCCCGTGGCGAGCTGCGCGAGCATGTCGCGCGACTCGGGCCGCAGCGTGGCCGAGTCGAGCTCGAAGTACACCGGGTCCGCCGACAACGAGCCCATTGCCCGGCGGGCTGCTTCTTCATCCTCATCGGCGTTGCGGGTTGACGTCGCCGCCGTGGCGGTGGGGCTCCGGTGCTGGTCCGGAAGATTGTCCGTCAGGGAGGACGGCTTCTGCTTGGAGGCGCAACCAACCAGACTGACCGCGGCAATGAGAGACAAGAGGGTTCGGTTCATGCCTCCTGTCATTTTCAAGCCCCGTGCCGCGCCCCCATCCCTCTGAGACACCCCAACTGTGGCCCGCTCACCGTTGCAGCGTGCCCAGGTCAGCGTTGCGGATTGCCTTCCGCGCGCTCGCGCCGGTGGATGGTGGAGACGTCGATGCCGAGCAGCTCGGCCGCCTTCGTCTTGTTTCCCCCGCAGCGGGCCACGGCCCAGGCGATGTACTCCGTCTCCAACTGCCGCAGGGGAACGATGGTGCGCTGTGCAGCGGCCAGCGGGTGATTCTCCTGGCTGGTGTCCGAAGGCAAATGGGGGCGCAGTTGCGGCAGATCCACCACCTCCGTCGAGCCGAGCACGACCAGCCGCTGCACCAGGTTCTCCAGCTCGCGCACGTTGCCCGCCCAGGGCAGGGCCCCCAGCGCTGCCAGCGTCTCCGGGGAGAACCGCTGCACGACGGAGCGCGGATTGCGCGCCTTGGCTTGCTGGAGGAAGTGCTCGATGAGCGCGGGGATGTCCTCGCGGCGCTCGCGCAGGGGCGGCAGCCGCAGCGTGACGACGTTGAGCCGGTAGAAGACGTCCGCGCGGAAGCGGCCTTCCTTGACGCGCGTCTCCAGGTCCTGGTGCGTCGCGGCCACCACCCGCACATCCACCGTGCGCGAGCCGTCCGCGCCCACGGCCCGCACCTCGCCGTCCTCCAGCACGCGGAGCAGCCGGGCCTGGAGTTCGGGGGCCATGTCGCCAATCTCGTCCAGGAACAGCGTGCCGCCGTCCGCCTCCACGAAGAGGCCACGCCGGGCCGTGGTGGCGCCGGTGAAGGCGCCTTTGACGTGGCCGAACAGCTCACTCTCCAGAAGCGCGTGTGGCAGCGCGGTGCAGTTGACGGCCACGAAGGGCCCCGCGCGCCGGGTGCCCTCGAAGTGCAAAGCCCTGGCGACCAGCTCCTTGCCACTGCCGCTCTCGCCGCGCACCAGCACCGGGGCGCCGGACCAGGCCACCCGCTCAATCAACGCGTAGAGGTCGCGCATCGCGGTGCTGCTGCCCACCAGGGCGCCCAGGCCCCCACGGTCCGCGGCCTGCTGCTTGAGCGTGCGGTGCTCGGTGCGCAGGCGGCGCTGCTCCAGCGCGCGCTCAAGTGACAGGCGCACCTCGTCCAGCCGGAAGGGCTTGGTGAAGTAGTGGAACGCGCCGCGCTTCATCGCCTCCACGGCGCTCTCCACGCCGCCGAAGGCCGTCATCATCACCACGGGCAGGTCCGGGTCCAGCTTGCGCGCGGCGTCGAGCACGTCGAAGCCGTCCACGTCCTGCATGCGCAGGTCGCACAGCACCGCGTCGTAGACGCGCGCGCGCAGTTGGGCGATGGCATCCGCGCCGCCGGTGGCGATGTCGACCTTGTAGCCGTCGTCCGTCAGCGGTTCCTTCAACATCTGCCCCATCTCGACGTGGTCGTCGACGACGAGGACCCTGGCTCTAGACGACATGTCGCTCCTCTCCGGCGGGTGCCGCGGCGGGCCAGCGCACGGTGACGCGGGTGCCTCGCTCTGGCGCGCTGTCCAGTTCGATACGGCCTCCGTGGTTGCGCACGATGTGCGCCACCATCGTCAGGCCCAGTCCGGTGCCCTGGCCGCGCTTCTTGGTGGTGAAGAAAGGGTCGAAGACCTGGTGGACGTGGCGGGGGGCGATACCGCAGCCGTTGTCCTCGACGTCCACGCGCACCATGCCCCAGGCGCCCGGTGTGTCTCCGGTGTCCATGCTCGCGCTCAGCCGGACGCGTCCGCCGGCCCCGCACGCGTCACACGCGTTGAGCACCAGGTTGATGAGCACCTGCTGGAACTGGTCGGGGTCGGCCGCCACCGCGGGCACGGGCGAGGCGACCGTCACCTCCAGCTTCAGGCGCCGCCGCTCGGCCTCCATCCACAGCAACTCCCGCACGCTGTGCACCAGGGGCTCCAGTGGGACTGTCTGCGCGTCCGCTGGCCGGAGCCGGGAGAAGTCGAGCAACTGGCGCAGCGTCCGGCTCACCCTGTCTATCTGCCCGACGATGGTGCCCAGGCCGGCCGCCTGCGGGTGCTCGCGTCCCAGCTTCTCCTGCACGTACTCGGCCCGGCCGCGGACGATGCCCAGCGGCGTGCCAATCTCATGGGCGATGCCCGCCGCCAGCACGCCCACCGTGGCCAGCTTCTCCGCGCGCAGCAGTTGTCCTTCCAGCGCGCGCAGGCTGCTCAGGTCCTCGATGACGACCAGCGTGTGGACCTCCGGCGTGTTCGGCTCCAGCGGCACCGCGTGGACGTTGTACTGGCCGGGCTCTTCGAAGAGGCAGAGCGGTTCACCGTGGAGGCTGCGCACCCGGCCGTCGCTCGTGGCCGCGTGGACCAGGTCCTCCAGTCGCTGGATGACGGGGGCCTGGGCCTGGGGAAAGGCCGCCGTCAGGGGCTGGCCCACGACGTCCGCCGGCATGCGGGCGCTCAGCGCGCGGTTGGCGGCGGAGATGTGCCGGGTGGAGGAGAGCGCCAGGACCCCGGTGGGGATGTTGTCGAGAATCTTCTGCGTCTTGTCGTGCAGGTGCGCCAGCCGCTGCGCATGGAGCTGGCTGTCCCGCAGGGCTTCCGCCCGGCTGCGCGCGAGCACCACGTACACTCCGAAGGCGATGAGGAACCCGGAGACGAGCACCGCCGCCAGCGACAGGCGCAGCACCAGGCCGCGCTCATGGATCCGGAGCACGCGCGTCGACGCGAGCGTCGCCACCGGCCATGCCGCGCCATTCTTGAACCGCACCGGGCTGAAGGTGGCCACCACCTCCGAGTCGCCCAGGCCGAGCCGGGCGGCCTCCTTGCGCTCGATGATGCGCGTGCCCGACTCACCCGCGCGAAGCGCCCGCGCCAGCGCCGCGAGGCCGGGCGTCTGGTGGCCGTCGGTGTCCAACCGCCGGTACCTGTCCGCCAGGTTCGGGTGGGTCAACGCCGTCGGCGTTCCATGGACTCCCAGCACCAGAAGTTGCGTCTCCGAGTCCGACGCGAGCAGCTTCAGCGGGGCGAAGCGCGGCTCGGCGTCCACCAGCACCACGACGACGCCGCCGCTGTCCTGCGCGTCCTCCGGCAACGCGGTGGCGAAGGCGCGCAGCCAGCCCGATTGGGCCCGGGGAAGGGGCGGGGATGAGATGACGTGGCCCGGCGGATGACTGCGGGCCTGCGCCACGGTGAGGGCCAGGTCCTCCGCGGTGAACTGGTGCGTCATCGCCGCCGCGCTGCGCCGGTCCACCAGTCGGAGCCGTTCCTGTCCATCCGTGCCGAAGACGAGGATGGCCTTGTACTGACCCACCGCCTCCAGCAGGGCGCGCATCTCGCGCCGGTGCTCCTCGGCGGTGCCCGGCTGGGCCAGCAGCTCGCCCGCGAAGCGCAGGTCCTCCTCCGCGCTCTCCAGGGCGGCGGAGACGCCGCGCACGGCCTCCAGGAGCTGCGCCTGTCGCTCGCGGGCCATCTGGTCCACCAGCGCTTGCCGGTCGCGCTGCATGAAGTGCAGGACGCCCGCGATGACGCCAGAGAGCATCAGACACAGCAGCAGCACGGGGAGGACAGGCAGGCGCATGAACACGGGACGCAGGGGCGACACCGGCGCGGGGGCTCCGGTGCTTGCCGGGCCTCCACGCCGCCTGGCAGCGCTTCGTCCCGGAGGAAAGCTCCTCCGGTAGCAACGCCCGTGCCCCCCGGCTTGTGCCTCTGAGCGGAGGCACAAGCCCCATGGCGAAGCGCCGCAATCTGCATGGCCCCCGTTGCATCCTGCCAGGGCCAGCGCGGGTGACGCGCGATGGCGAAGGCAGGTGGATGGGGCCAGTGGCTGCTTCAGCGGCGGGACGCCTGCTGGGTGAGCTGCTGGGACGCCTCGCGCACCGTGCCCTGGATGCGGCGGAGGTTCTGCGGCCCCATCCGCAGCAGGTGCTTCTGCGCGGCCGTCAGCCCTTCGAGCTTCGGGTCGGCGTAGACGAACATCGCGCCCTTGGGGACCACCTCGATGTCACCGTCGATGACAGGGACGGCGAGCACCTGCTCGAAGGCGAGGTGGAGCGTGGCGTCGAAGGTGCTTCCGGGGCGAGCCGTCTCCATGTGGAGGCGCTCGGCCAGGTGACGCACCTCGCGGTAGGTGGACACCAGCACACCCATGTCGAGCGAGCCCACCACCTTGCCGATGACGTCGTAGCGCGCGTAGCTCTGCTTTTCGATGACGAGCTTGCCGGCCTTGCGGCGTGCCTCGAAGGTGCCGGCCGGAGCGAGGAAGCTCACCGCCTCGCGGGGGCTGTCACCCTGGGCCACGTTGCCCACGACGGTGACGAAGCGGCGCAGCAGGTCCTGCTCCTTCAGCCACGTGGCGAACTCCGGCATGAGCGACGCCCGGGCGAGCCGTGTGCGCAGCAGCGCGTCCATCTCCGCGGAGGAGGGCAGCGGCGGCTCCGCGCGCGGCGCCAATCCGGGGTGGGACGGCTTGGGGATGACCGCCATGGAGGGATGCGGCAGCTCCGTCGCCGACTGGCGCAGCACCAGCCACGTGCCCACGCCCGCGAACAGCATCACCAGCGCCGCCACGCCCACGCCCCAGTGCATCCGGCGCTGGGTCTTCGTCACCACTTCAGGGTTGCTCATGCGTCCATCCTCCGAGGGATGCCGCATGGGATTGCAGCCGCGATGCCAGCAGAACCGCGCCGCCGTGAAGCCGCGCGTTTCCCTCTGAGACGCGGGCCGCCGTGTGGCCCCGGGGCCACGCTCGGCCGCCTTGCGAGCGTGGCGTGCTGCGCGGCATCCCGTGGCGAAGCGCCACGGGGCGCGCAGGGGATTGCTACGCGCGAGGCCGGGACGCGCCCGAGTCGTCATCCGTGGCGGTGAGGGCGGCCTCGGCTGGGGCCTCGGACCAGCGGATGTGGAAGGTGGCTGCGGTGCCGTCGAACTCCTCGGGGATGCTGACCACCCGCCCCCCACCGCACAGCTCCACCGCGCGCGCCAGCAGGCCCGCGGAGAAGGTGGGCAGGTCCGCCAGCACGTCATTCATCCGCAGCTCCACCGAAGTGGGGCTCCGCTCGACGATTTCGACCACACTGAAGTTGTTGCCGGCGCGAAAACCCATGCCCGCGCGAAGCAGCATCCGCCGGGGCCCGGCCAGCCGGACGACGCCCAGCAGGGCCCGGCCGAAGAAGGTGCCGAAGTACGCGTCCATGAACCGCTCGCCCAGCGAGTAGTAGGCCGCCTCGGCGGGGACGCCGCCGTAGACGTGGCCGGCGGCGATTCGGAGGAACTCCTTCCACTGCTCCAGGGTGTAGGCCCGCTCCAACTTCTGGTCGAGCTCCAACCCCGCCCGGCGCAGGTGCTCACGGCACGCCGGAGTGAGGCGGTTCTCGAGGGCGCGCACGAAGAGCGCCTCGACGGTCTGGTTGAAAACAAGCTTCTCGGAAGGAGTCATAGAGGCGCCCCGTATACACCGGGCGGGCCGTGGGATGCTTGCCTACCGGTGAAGTTTTGTTCAGTGAAACTGTCAGCGAGTGTCAGAACGACCTGCGTCACGTACTGGCTGTCAGAGCGACATGTGGGTGACACGCGCAGGGCGCACCTCCTGGTTCCTTGACGGGGAGTGCAGTTATTCCAGTTCTATCCCATCCATGCGAGGACCTGGGAGGGGGGCGTTCACGGGCAGGCACGAGAAGGCCATTGCGCCCTGGGGAGCTCGGCCGCAATGACGGAGGCCATGGACACGCGCGCCCCTGGTACCTCGAAGACGGACCCGTCCTACAACGTGCTCCACCAGCAGCGGACGCGGCTGCCGCTGGACGTCCTCTTCGCGCCGCGCAGCGTGGCCGTCGTCGGGGCCACCGAGCGGCCGGGCAGCGTGGGGCGCACCGTGTTGTGGAACCTCATCAGCAACCCCTTTGGCGGCACCGTCTACCCCATCAACCCGAAGCGGCCCAACGTGCTGGGCATCAAGGCATGGCCGTCCCTGGGGGCCTTGCCGGAGCGGGTGGACCTGGCCATCGTCGTCACGCCCGCGCGAGCGGTGCCCGGCGTCATCCAGGAGTGCGCGGAGCTGGGCATCCGCGGCGCCATCATCCTCTCCGCGGGCTTCAAGGAGATTGGGGCGGAGGGGGAGCGCCTGGAGCAGGAGATCCTCCGCCTCGCGCAGGCGGCCCAGGTGCGCATCATCGGTCCCAACTGCCTGGGGGTGATGCGCCCGCCCAGCGGCTTCAACGCGACGTTCGCCGGCGCCATGGCCCGGCCGGGCAACGTGGCCTTCATCAGTCAGAGCGGCGCGCTGCTGACCTCCATCCTGGACTGGAGCCTGCGCGAGGCGGTGGGCTTCAGCGCCTTCGTGTCGGTGGGCTCGATGCTGGACGTGGGCTGGGGCGACCTCATCGACTTCCTGGCCGACGACCCGATGACGCGCTCCATCCTGCTGTACATGGAGTCCATTGGCGACGCGCGGGCCTTCCTCTCCGCGGCGCGCGAGGTGGCGCTCACCAAGCCCATCATCGTCATCAAGGCTGGCCGCACGGCGCAGGCCGCGCAGGCGGCGGCGTCTCACACGGGCTCGCTGACGGGCAGTGACGAGGTGCTCAGCGCCGCCTTCCGCCGCACCGGCGTGCTGCGCGTGGATTCCATCGCCGACCTCTTCTACATGGCGGAGACGCTGGCCCGGCAGCCGCGCCCCGCGGGCCGGCGCCTCACGGTGCTCACCAACGCGGGCGGCCCTGGGGTGCTGGCCACGGACGCGCTGGTGTCGGGGGGCGGCGAGCTGGCCACGCTCAGCGCGTCCACGTTCCAGGCCCTGGACGCCTTCCTGCCGACGCAGTGGAGCCACAGCAACCCGGTGGACATCCTGGGCGACGCGGACCCGGAGCGCTTCGCGAAGGCGCTGGAAGTCACCGGCCAGGACGAAGGCAGTGACGGGCTGCTCGTCATCCTCACGCCGCAGGACATGACGGAGCCCACGCAGACGGCGGACCGTCTCAAGCCCTACGCGAAGCTGCATGGCAAGCCGGTGCTGGCCAGTTGGATGGGCGGCTCGGAGGTCGCGGCCGGGGAGCGCATCCTCAACGATGCGGGCATCCCCACCTTCGGCTATCCGGACACGGCGGCGCGCATCTTCAATTACATGTGGCGCTACACGTACAACCTGGCGGGCCTGTATGAGACGCCCGCGTTGGCGCAGGCGGTGAGCAGCGCCCGGGACGAGGTGCGCCAGTGGGTGGAGTCAGCGCGCGCGGAAGGGCGGACGCTGCTGACGGAGTACGAGTCCAAGAAGCTGCTCGCCGCGTATGGCATCCCCACCGTGGAGACGCGGCTGGCGGTGACGGAGGACGCCGCGGTGGCGGAGGCCGCGGCCCTGGGCTTCCCGGTGGTGGTGAAGCTCCACTCGCTCACGGTGACGCACAAGACCGACGTGGGCGGCGTGCGGCTGAACCTTCCGGATGCGGAGTCCGTGCGCGCCGCCTTCCGGGACATCCGGACGCGGCTGGAGGCGCTGGGGCAGGGGCGCGCGTTCGACGGTGTCACCGTGCAGCCCATGGTGCGGCTGGATGGCTATGAACTCATCCTGGGCAGCAGCGTGGACGCGCAGTTCGGTCCGGTGCTGCTCTTCGGCGCGGGCGGGACGTTGGTGGAGGTGTTCAGGGACCGGGCGCTGGGCCTGCCGCCGCTGAACACCACGCTGGCGCGGCGGATGATGGAGCAGACGCGCATTTACGAGGCATTGAAGGGCGTCCGGGGCCGCCCACCCGTAGACCTGAAGGCGCTGGAGCAACTCATGGTGCGCTTCAGCCAGTTGGTGGCGGAGCAGCGCTTCGTGAAGGAGGTGGACATCAACCCGCTGCTGGCCTCGCCCGAGCGGCTGCTGGCCTTGGACGCGCGCGTGGTGCTGCACCCGGCCTCGGTGACGGAGGCAGAGCTGCCGAAGCTGGCCATCGAGCCGTACCCGGACCAGTACGTGGCGCCCTACCGGTTGCGCAGCGGCGAGGAGATTCTGCTGCGGCCCATCCGCCCGGAGGACGAGCCGAAGATGGCGGAGTTCCACCGCACGTTGTCGGAGCAGACGGTGTTCCTGCGCTACGCGGGGTTGATGCAGTTGAGCACGCGCGTGGCGCACGCGCGGCTGTCCCGCATCTGCTTCAACGACTACGCGCGGGAGATGGCGCTGGTGGCGGAGCGCAAGGACGGAGAGCTGCTCGGCGTGGGCAGGCTCACGCGGCTGCGAGGCACGCGCGACGCGGAATTCGCCATCCTCATCAGCGACCCGGTGCAGCGGCAGGGGCTGGGCGCGGAGATGCTGAAGCGGCTGGTGGACGTCGGCCGGGACTGGGGCATGGAGCGCATCGTCGCGGACATCCTCGCGGGCAACCGCGCCATGCAGACCATCAGCCGGAAGCTGGGCTTCTCCATCCTCCAGCACGAGGAGCTGTCGCCGGACATGGTCAAGGCCGTGAAGGTGCTGTGACGCTCGCTGGAGTCGGGCGTTCACCATGCCATCGCCCCCAGGGACTGGGGGCATTGTCCGGAAGCCGTCACGCGCGAAGCGCCGTCACGCCCGGGGCTGCGACTCCCGGGCGGACGGCTGCGCGTCGCGGCTACGGCTGCTTCGCGTTGTAGAGGGTGGTCTGGATGTTCGAGGCCTCCTGGAGGTGGGCCTGGACCGTCTTCCGAATCGCCATCAGTTCATCCTTGAGCGCCGGGTTCTGCACTTGCATCGCGAGCAGAGAATCCCCCAGCAGGGCGGTACCGGCGTGGGCGGCGACCTGCGCATCCATCACCGACACGTCGAAGGCAGGGGCCTGCGTGGCGCTCACCATGTCGACGGTCTTCTGCACCGTCTGCTCGAGGTGCTGCGACACCGGGCTCTCCGCGGGCGCGATACCCTGGGCCGTGGCCAGCTGCTCCAGGCGCTGGATGACCTCTGAGTGCATGGTGACCATGCGTGCGTTGAAGTCACGTGCCGTCGGGTCGGTGGCCTGCGCCTGGCCCACCTGGCCCAGCATCACCTCGCCCGCGTTGGCCACCAGGAGCACACCCAGAATCTGGCCGTCCGTGAGCGTCACTGGATGGCCCGCGGCCGCCTGCTGGGGCCCCAGCGTGTTCTCGTTGGCGCTGCTCTCTCCACAGCCGGCGAACATCACGGCCGTCCCCACCATCGCCACACCCAACATCGCTCGTGTGATTCGCATGACTCTCGTCCCCCTCAACTGCTGTTCAGCTGAAGGTTGGGCAGTTGAAAAGCACACCGCCATGGACGGGAAGAACGAGCGAGATGTGCACGCGACAACGCTTCGGTGGACGGGGGGGCAGCCGTGGCGGCGCAGCAGTTCGTAGAAGTCCGTGCGGTTGTGGCTGGCCATGCACGCGGCGGTGGCCACGTTGCCCTTGGAGTGCCGCAGCGCCTCGCACAGGTCAGCGGTTTCTCGTCTCGCGCAGCGTCGGCAGCTCACCGGAGGCGCTCAGCAGCTCCGGCTCCTCTTCGCGCGCGGAATCCGACAGCGCTCGCGCGGCGGTGGGCGGGTCGAACATGCGGGGCAGGAAGAGGGGGGCGCCACGCGTCGCGCTGAACAGGGCTTCGCGCGTCTGCGTGGCGCCGGTGAATGCGGCCCCGGACGTGGCCGAACAGCTCACTCCCCAGCAACTCTGGTGGTCGCGCGCCGCAGTTGACGGCGATGAAGGGACTGCTGGCCCGGCGGGACAGCGCGTCCGGCAACGGTGTGGCGGTGAGGCGCACCGCGTGAAGCGGCGTCAGAGCCCCATCATCCCACCGGACCGCGAGCCTCCCTAGCCGCTGCCGTCGCCGGACACGCTGTCGCCGCCATTGGCACTGTCCAGCCCTTTACTTCCCGAGGCCGGACCACCCGCGCTGCTTCCTCAGTTGTGCAAGCCCGTGGCTCCACCCGAGCCACTGCCGCCTTGGCCGGTGCTGCTGCCGCCCCCCGTCACGCTGTTGCCGCTCGACAGGCTGTCCCCACCGGAGGCGCTGTGGCCACCCGTGAGGCTGCCCCCGCCTCCGAAGCCACCTCGGCCAGCGCCGCTGCCACCCGCGGCCCGGCTGCCGCTGTCCCGCGGGCCGCTGCCACCACCGGTCCGGCTGCCGCTATCGCGCGGGCCGCTGCCACCACCGGTCCGGTTGCCGCTGTCCCGCGGGCCGCTGCCGGGTGTGTATGCGCTCGCGCCTGGAGTCTCGCTCCGGCTGCCGGTCCCGCCGTGGGCTCCCGCGCCACCCGTGCCGGTGTCGGCGTGTCCTGGTGCCGGGCCCGGCCCTGCGCCAGCATTCCCGCCGTCAGCCGTTGGAATCGTGGTGGTGGAGGGACCGCCTTCCAGCCCCGCGATAGCCGGGGCCTCGGCAACATCGGCCGCGTCCACCGTGGGGCCCCGTCGCTGCTCACAGCCGCTCCAGAGGCAGGGCGCGGAAACCAGACCTCCCAGCAGCGCCGCGCGCTTGAGGCGCGTCATCTTCTGTCTGACGGTTCTCCGCATCCCCACCCCCTGACCTTCAGTCCATGGGCAACGGTACGGAGCGGGCCGGGGCCCGGGTATCGCGCCCCCGGCCCTTGCGCCCGGAGACTCGCGGACACTCCTCCAGGGGGCCTCCCCCCGGCCCTTCCGTGCGGGAAGGGGGCGCCTGCCGTCACGCCCCGTGCCGCCGATTGCGATTTTCCCGGTAGGGGCCGGGCGCGCCGCCTATTGTCCACGGGTGATGGCCACTCCTGAAATCCAAGCTCCGCTCGCCGCACTGCTCCCCAAGAAGGGCGAACCGCCCCTGGACGCGGATGAAATCCTCAACCGCTTCGTCGGCTACGTGGCGGCCAATGGCTTGAGCCTCTATTCGGCCCAGGAAGAGGCCATCCTGGAGCTGCTGGCGGGCAAGCACCTGTTCCTCAAGACGCCCACGGGCTCCGGCAAGTCGCTGGTGGCGACGGCGCTCCACTTCAAGGCCATGGCGGAGGGGAAGGTCTCCTTCTACACCTGCCCCATCAAGGCCCTGGTGAACGAGAAGTTCTTCGCCCTCTGCGACGCCTTCGGCGCGGAGAACGTGGGCATGCTCACCGGCGACGCGAGCATCAACCGCGACGCGCCCATCATCTGCTGCACCGCCGAAATCCTCGCCAACCTGGCCCTGCGCGACGCGAGCGCCCGCGTGGACTACGTCGTCATGGACGAGTTCCACTACTACTCGGACCGCGAGCGCGGCGTGGCCTGGCAGTTGCCGCTCATCGCGCTGCCGGACACCACCTTCCTGCTGATGTCCGCCACGCTGGGCCCCACGCACGTCATCGAGGAGAGCCTGACGAAGCTCACCGGCCGGGAAGTGGCCACCGTGCGCAGCGCCGAGCGCCCCGTGCCGCTGGACTTCGACTACCGCGAGTCGCCGCTGCACGAGACGATTGAAGACCTGATTGCTCGTGGGAAGTACCCCATCTACCTGGTGAACTTCACCCAGCGCACCGCCGCCGAGCAGGCGCAGAACCTGATGAGCGTGGACTTCTCCACCAAGGAGGAGAAGGAGGCCATCCGGCTGGCGCTCCAGGACGCGCCCTTCGACACGCCCTATGGCAAGGAGTTCCAGCGCTTCCTGCGCCACGGCATCGGCATGCACCACGCCGGCCTGCTGCCCAAGTACCGCCTGCTGGTGGAGAAGCTGGCCCAGCACGGACACCTCAAGGTCATCAGCGGCACTGACACGCTGGGCGTGGGCGTCAACATCCCCATCCGCACGGTGCTCTTCACGCAGCTCTTCAAGTTCAACGGCGAGAAGCTGACCACGCTGAGCGTGCGCGACTTCCAGCAGATTGCCGGCCGCGCGGGCCGCAAGGGCTTCGACACCCAGGGCAGCGTGGTGGCCCAGGCGCCCGAGTACGTCATCGAGAACATCAAGCTGGCCGCCAAGGAGGCCGCGGGCAAGAAGAAGACGCCCAAGGCCAAGCCGCCGCAGAAGAACTTCGTGCAGTACGACCGGAGCACCTTCGAGCGGCTCCAGAACGGCATGCCGGAGCCGCTGGAGTCCCGCTTCGCGGTGTCGCACGGCATGATTCTCAACCTGCTCCAGAGCGACCACCAGACGGAAGGCAACGGCGGGTACAAGCGGCTGGTGACGCTGGTGCAGCGCAGCCACGACTCGGACTACCTCAAGCGCCGGCACCTCAAGGAGGCCGCGCGCGACTTCCGCACGCTGCGCGGGGCGGAAATCATCGAGGTGGAGAAGGGGCAGGGCGGCTCGGGTGCCACGGTGAAGGTGGCGGGGGAGATGCAGCACGACTTCAGCCTCAACCACACGCTGTCGCTGTACCTGCTCGACACGTTGGAGCTGTTGGATCCGACCACGGACACGTACGCGCTCGAC
Source organism: Myxococcus sp. CA005 (assembly GCF_006518205.1). Classification (NCBI taxonomy): domain Bacteria; kingdom Pseudomonadati; phylum Myxococcota; class Myxococcia; order Myxococcales; family Myxococcaceae; genus Myxococcus; species Myxococcus sp. CA005. Next base: position 142,271 of record NZ_SRLV01000008.1, read on the forward strand.
GTGGTGTCGCTGGTGGAGGCCATCCTGGAGAACCCGGACGTGGTGCTCTACGCGCAGCTCAACCAGCTCAAGGGCGAGAAGATCAACGAGCTGAAGGCGCAGGGCGTGGAGTACGACGATCGCATGGCGGAGCTCGAGAAGCTCGAGTGGCCCAAGCCCAACCGCGACTTCATCTACGGCACCTTCAACAAGTTCGCGCAGAAGCACCCGTGGGTGGGCGAGGAGAACATCCGGCCCAAGTCCATTGTCCGGGACATGTTCGAGCGGTTCATGTCCTTCCCGGACTACATCCGTGAGTACGGCCTGCAGCGCAGCGAGGGCGTGCTGCTGCGGTACGTGAATGACACGTACAAGACGCTGGTGCAGACGGTGCCGGAGCGCTTCCGCACGGAGGAGGTGGAGGACTTCATCGACCATCTGCGCGCCACGCTCCGGCAGGTGGACTCCAGCCTGCTGGATGAGTGGGAGCGCATGCGCAACCCGGACGCCGCCGTCGAGGCGAAGCCGGTGGTGGAGCTCAAGCCGAAGGAGCTCACCGACGACCCGAAGGCCTTCGCCGCGCGCGTGCGCGAGGAGCTGCACCGGCTGCTCAAGGCGCTGGGCCAGAAGCGCTACATGGACGCGCTGGCCATGCTGGACAACGCGCTGGGCGAATGGACGGCCCCCAAGCTGGAGCAGGCCATGGCGCCGTACTTCGAGGAGCACAAGGTCGTGGTGCTCACGCCCCAGGCGCGCAAGCCCGCCAACACCTTCCTGAAGGAGTCCGGCACGCGGCTGTGGGAGACCCAGCAGCGCATCATCGACCCGGAAGGGCACGGCGACTGGATGATTGACTGCGAGATCGACCTGCGGGACAGGCGCCTGGATGAGGGCCCCATCCTGATGCTCCGCCGCATCGGCGTGTAGCCCGGCTCAGTCCTCGGAGGCCGGTGTCTCCGAGGGTCGCGCCGCCGACAGCGACTCGGGCTCCGGCGGCGTCAGCTCACTCACCTCCAGGCCGCCGCCCGCGCCTGGCGTGAGCACCATCCGCCATTCGCCCGCGGCCAGCACCACGCGGTCCGTCTCACAGCGCACTTCCAGCCCCGCGTCCTCGACGGTCCACGAGCCCGCCCACACCGTCGTGAGCGACTCGCAGCCGGCGTCGTCGCACGCCTGCGTCTCCGCCACCCACACCCGGCCCTCGGGCGCGGCGGGGCAGGACAGCGGCTCCGCGTAGCGAAGGACGGGGCCGTCCACCTCGCCTGGGCCCGCGTCGGGGAACATCGACTCGGAGGGGAGCAGCTCCGCGCCACGCGCGGCCCTCGCCTCCCTCGGCACCCCGTCGAGCATCGCCGTCTCGGCCAGGGCCACCGGCGCGGCCAGCCAGCCACACAGCAACGTCACCTTCCACCCCCGCATCGTCCACATGGCGACAAGCTCCTCGGCCGCGGTGTCGTTCGCGGCCCACGGGAGGCCTGTTGTGCAAGGCCTGGACCGGGCGGGTGTGTGGCTCAGGAGCCACGGGGCCGGGTGGCTTTCGGGCGGTGGCGCGTGCTGGCGCGTTTCGGGGCCGAGTCGGCCGGGAATGACAGACGCCTCGCCGTGATTCGCGGGCGCACGTCACTTTCTCGCGCGGAAATGCGGGCCAGTTCGCTGCTCAGCGGCTACCGTCGCACCATATGGCCCGACTGCGTGCCGTGGATCAGCCGCTGCGCCGGGATGTCCGCCTGCTTGGCCGGCTCCTGGGAGAAGTCCTCGTCGAACAGGAAGGGCAGGCGCTCTTCGACCTGGAAGAAGAAGTGCGCCGCCTCGCCATCCAGCGCCGCCGAGGCCCCGTGGCCGGCCGGCGCGCGGTGGCGGCCGAGCTGGCGGAGGTGCTCCAACGCCTGCCGCTGGAACGGGCCGAGCCGGTGCTGCGCGCCTTCTCCGTCTACTTCCAGTTGGTGAACCTGGCGGAGCAGCACCACCGCATCCGCCGCGCCCGCACCCACGCGGAGGTCGCGTCCGCCAAGCCCCAGCGTGGTTCGCTGGAGGCTACGCTGCAAGTGCTCAAGGAAGCGGGCATCCCCGCGGAGCGCGTGCGCGAGGCCATGCGCACCATGCGCGTGACGCTGACGCTCACCGCGCACCCCACGCAGGCCGTGCGCCGCACGCTGCTGGAGAAGCTCTACCGCATGGCGGGCCTGCTGGAGGAGCGGGACCGCTGCGAGCTGACGCCGCGCGAGTCCTCGGTGAACCTGGCGCTGCTGCGCGAGGAAATCACCCTCCTGTGGCAGACGGACGAGCTGCGCCGCGAGCGCCCCACCGTGGGTGACGAGGTGAAGAACGTCCTCTGGTACGTGGAGGAGGTGCTCGCCGACGAGCTGTCCCTGCTCCCCGAGCTGCTGGACTGGGCCTTCGAGCGCGCCTACGGCGAGCCGCTGGGGCCGGTGGACACGCCCGTGCGCATCCACTCATGGGTGGGCGGGGACATGGATGGCAACCCGCTGGTGACGCCCGACGTGTTCGCGGACACGCTGCGCGCGCACCGGGCCCGAGGACTGCGACGGTTGCTGCTTGACCTGGAGCGGTTGGGCGGGCGGCTGTCCCAGTCGGCGCGTCACGCGAAGCCGTCCGAGGAGCTGCTGAGCTCGGTGGCGAAGGACGCGGAGGAGCTGCCCGACACCGAGCGCCGCTACGGTCCCCGTACCCCGGGCGAGCCGCTGCGGCACAAGCTGCGCTTCATGGAGGAGCGGCTGCACCGTGCGCTCCACTACGTGACGCAGCAGCGCGCCGGGACGAGCGTCCCCATGCCGCAGGGCGCCTACCGCACGCCGGAGGCCTTGCTGGCGGACCTGGACGTGCTGGGCCGCGCGCTGGAGGCGTCGAAGGGCACGCACGCGGGACTTCGCGACGTGCGGCAGGTCCGGGAGCGGGTGCTCGCGCTGGGACTGTCGTTGGCGGAGCTGGAGGTGCGCGCGCCGGCCGAGGACGCGGTGAGCGCGGCGGGCTCGTTCAACGGGGGCCCGGCGCCGACGGAAGGTGGGGCGCGGCTCCTGGAAGTGCTGGCGCGGCTGAAGGAGGCCCAGTCGGAGTCGGGTGAGTCCGCGTGCCGCACGCTCATCCTCAGCATGGCCAGCACCGCCGAGGACGTGCTCGCGGCCTTCCGCTGCTTGAAGCACGCGGGCCTGTGGGACGAGAAGCGGGGCTGCGCCACGGCGAATGTGGTGCCGCTGTTCGAGCAGTTGGGCGCGCTGGACTCGGGCCCGGACGTGCTGCGCACGCTCTTCGCGGACGCGGAGTACCGCAAGCACCTGGACGTGCGCGGTGGCCAGGAAGTGATGGTGGGCTACAGCGACTCCGGCAAGGAGGTGGGGCTCCTGGCGGCCAGCGCGGCGCTGTACCGCGCGCAGGTGGCGCTCACGGAGGTGTCTCGTGAGGCGGGCGTCCCGCTGCGACTCTTCCACGGCCGCGGCGAGTCCGTGGCGCGTGGCGGTGGTCCCGCGCAGGAGGCGATTCTCGCGCTGCCGCCGGGCGCGGTGGCGGGTGGCTACAAGGCGACGGAGCAGGGCGAGGCGCTGGACCACAAGTACGCGCGCCCGGAGCTGGCGCGGCGCACGGTGGAGCTCATCCTGGGCGGCGTGCTGCTGCACACGCTGGATGCGCAGCCGCGACCGGAGCCCGAGGCCGAGCGCACCTTCCGCACCGTGTTCGACACGCTGGCGGAGACGGGGCGCAAGGCGTATCGCGCCCTGGTGTGGGAGGACCCACGGTTCCTGGAGTTCTTCACCGCCGCGACGCCGGTGGAGGAGATTGCGTCGCTGCCCATCGGCTCGCGCCCCAGCAAGCGCAGGGCGGGAGGCCTGGACACGCTGCGCGCGATTCCGTGGGTCTTCGCCTGGACGCAAAACCGGGCCATCCTCCCGGGCTGGTACGGCGTGGGCTCGGCGCTGGAGGCCTTCTCGAAGGAGGAGGGTGGGGCGGCGCAGCTCAAGCGCATGTACCAGGAGTGGCCCTTCTTCCGCGCCGTCATCGACAACGTCACCATGGTGCTGGCGAAGTCGGACATGGCCATCGCCGGGCGTTACGCGTCGCTGGCGCCTCCCGCCACCCGTTCGCTGTGGCGGCGCATCCAGCAGGAGCACCGGCGCACGCGCAGGCAGGTGAAGCGGCTGACGGGCGAGTCGAAGCTGCTCGACAACAACCCGCAGCTCCAGCGCAGCATCTCCCTGCGCAACCCCTATGTGGACCCCATGTCCTTCCTCCAGGTGGAGCTGCTCAAGCGCAAGCGCGAGGGCCAGGCGGAGGTGGATCGTCCACTGTTGCTCACGCTCAACGGCATCGCCGCCGGCATGCGCAACACCGGGTAGGCTCCGCGACGTCGGACATCCGAGGAGACGGTGATGGCCAGGGAGACGTTCAGCGTGGTGGAGGTCAACCCGGCGCACCGCTTCGCGCGGCTGCGGCCCGAATCGGGCGGGCCGCTCCTGCACGCGGGGCTGTACCCGGAAGAGGAGGCCCCGGAGCCGCAGCTCCAACTGCGTGAAGGGGACCGGGTGGAAGGCCAGCGGCGCGGGCAGTCGGTGGCGGACTGGGGCTGGGTGTCCCGCGCCGAGCCGCCCGCGGACCTGGTGGAGCGGATGGGCGAGCTGCTCGCGAAGTTGGAGAAGTACGAGCTGCGCGTGCCCGCCACGGCCTATGACCTGGCCGAGCACCACTGGCGGCAGAGCCGCGCCAACCCGCTGCACCTGGAGCTGCTCGCGCAGCTGCCCACCTTCTTCGATTGGGAGCTGTCCCACCCCTACGAGGACGGCGCGCTGTTGGAGCGGCTCCAGGCCGCCATGCAGCCGTACCTGCCCGGTTTCGAGGTGACGCCCCAGCCAGGCCGCGCCGCCTTCCGCCTGGAGCCCGGTGGACACGACGTGTCGGCGCCGGAGGGGAGCCGGGAGGCCCCCGTCTCCACCTTCGAGCCGCTGCTCCTCCAGGTGAACCGCCTGCTGGAGGGGGCCGGGGCCCCGGTGCGCTGGGTGCCCACGGAGGACGACTGGATTCTGGCGCCGCCGGGGCTCGCGGAGCTGCTGGTGCTCCACGGCGTGCTCGGCTCGCGCAAGGGCTGAGCGCGGGGGCGCGGCTAGAGGCCGCCCTCTTCGCGCAGCACGCGCGTGACTTCGTCCGCCATCACCCGGTGGCCTTCGACGCTGGGGTGGATGCCGTCCACATCCAGCCCGTCGAGGAACAAGTGCACGTTCGCTGGCTGGCGCGTCACCGCCTCCAGGTCGATGATGTCCGGGCCGGCGGCGCCGCTGCGGAGCCACGTGTTGAGCTCCGGCCGCTGGCTCTTCACCACTTCGTAGGGCGCGTAGTTCGACTTCTCCTTGGGCAGCAGGGTGCTGACCCAGGTGCGGCAGAAAGGCGCGAGCCGGCCCAGCATCGTGTTCATCCGCGCCTGGATGAGGGACAGGGAGTCCTTGTCGCCCAGGTCGTTGGTGCCCAGCAGGACGATGCAGTCGGTGATGCCCTGGAGCGCCAGCACCTCGCCGTCGAGGTGCGCCAGCGCGTCGTAGAAGCCCTGGCCACTCACGCCCGCGTTCACCACGGGCACGCCCAGCGCGGCCTCCACCTTGGCGGGCCAGGCGTTGCGCGTGTCGTTCTTCGTGTCGACGTAGCCCTCGGTGATGCTGTCGCCAATGGCCACGAAGGCACGGCCCGTGGAACCTTCCACGTCGACGGTGGCCACTCCGACGGCGCGGTCGAACAGGGTGCCGCCCAGCGCGCCCGTCACCAGCGCATGGTTCCCCACGCGCGCGAAGCTGCCTGGGAAGGCGCTGATGGTGCTGGCCGCCAGCGCGCCACGGGCCTCGAACGTGATGGCCAGTTCGTCCCGGAACGCCACCGGGAAGTCCACCGGGTCCGACGTCTTCCGCGAGCGCGCGTCCACGGTGAAGCCCTCCGCGCCATCGAAGGAGAGCTTCACCGGCGTGGACGCCAGCGCTCCATTGGCGCCCGCCTGGGCCACGGTGGCGCGCACCAGCGTCATGCTTCCGTTGCCCGCGCGGAACGTCACGCGGATGCGCCCGCCGTCACGCGCCACCGGCACGCGCATGCGGAAGGTCGTCACGCTTCCCGTTGAGTGGGACGCGCGGAGCGCTTGATGGAAGCCCGGTTGGAACGAAGTCGCCGGCGGCGCGAAAGGCGGCACGGCCTGCACCTCCCGCCCGTCGTTCAGCACCAACACGGGCGCGACTTCCAGTGACGCGTCCGGCGCGTTCTGTTCCATCGTGGAAGCGCGGCTGTCGTCGTCGGGTGGCAGGTCCCCGTCGGGTGGCTCCACCACGCTGCCAGTACACGCCAGCAGCGCGCTGCTCGCGCACACGACGACGCTCCGCCACCCCGGCTTCATTCCCATTCCCATTCCTCCCGGCTTTGCAGGATGCACACCACACCGTGCCCTGCCAGCCGGCCGTCTGGGAACCCTCCGCCTCCGAAGCCTCGTCTGCCTGGCCGCCCGCCACAGCGACCGGCCTGCTGTCTAGGGGACGCAAGCCCCCACGCCTGGGTTGCCATCCAATGCCCGGCAGCCGCCCGTAGAGCAGGCGGGCGTGCCACCGGGCTGACAGAGCGGGCGGCAGGTGAGGCCGCCTCCTGCATTCACACACGCGCTTCCCGGCGCGCATTGATTGCTGAAGTCGCACGACTGCCCCTCCGTCCGATTGCCGCTGCCCGCGCACAGCGGACCGGACGTGGACGGGTAGCAGCTCAGTGGCGCCTCGCAGTCATCGCCAAAGGGGGTGCACGCCGTGGACGGCGGGCCGCAGACCAGCGGCAGCTCCTTGGTGCCATCCAGGCGGAGCACGGTGTTGCACTCGCTCGTGTTCCCACATTGGGTCGTGGCATGGCACAGGCGCTGGCAAGTAAATCCACTTCCTGCGCCGTCAGGCGCCTCGCGGCAGAACAATCCTTGCCGGCAGGTGTCGTAGGCCAGGCGCCCGTCACTGGGCGCCAGCGTGCAGGGCGCGCCTTCGTCCGCGGTGCCCGGGGCCACGCAGCGCCGCTGGGTGACGTCATTCTCCATCGCATACGTGCAGCGCTGGCCCTGGGCGCAGTCCTGGGCCACCACGTCGCACTCCGCTTCGAAGCAGCGGCTGCCGGTGCCGCCGTCCGCCAGGTCCGCGAAGTAGCAGTCCTGGCCGTCGGCACAGCCTTCCTGCCGTGCCACGTTGCAGGCGAAGTCCCGCGCGCCGCCGTCCGCGTCCGTCCCGCCACCGTCCACGGTGGGCGTTCTGCCTCCATCGGTGCCCGCGTCCCGCGGGGCGCCGGGGCCCGGCCCGTTGCCGCCGTTGCAGGCCACGGCCCAGAGGGCCAAAGCCAGGGTTCCAGTCAACACATAGCGGCGGTCTACACGCATTCCAGAGCTCTCCCGGGGAAGTCTCCGAGGACATAGGCACCCGAATTCGATAGAGGGGGCCTCTTGAATCAGGCGTGGAAAGCAGCGGACACTTGGCTGGCGCCCGGGGCCTGGAGGTTGGCCTGGCGCGTCACCCTGTGGGACTGTGGGTGTGGGAAGCAGCGTGGTGTTCGCCAGGAGCGTCGAACGTGGGGGCTATCGGGTGCGTATGACAACCAAGGCGGCGGATGACATGGAGAACGGGGATCCAGCCGCATACGCGAACCGGCGGGCGGATGAGCGTGTGGCGGCGCGGTTCGAGGTTCGCTTCAACCAGACGCAGGACGCGGCGCGGGCGCTGCGTGCGTACTCCATCAACATCTCCGCGGGCGGCCTGTGCCTGCTGACGCGGAAGTCCTACGACGTGGGCTCCCACGTCCGGCTGTCCATGGCCATTGAAGGCGAGGAGTTCCACCTCACCGGCGTCATCGCCTGGGTGCGCGACGAGGCCGAGGCCATTGGCGTGCGCTTCACGGACATGAGCGACGAGGACCGGGCCCGGCTTCAGCGCGTGGTGGACAGCTTCAAGCGATAGCGGACGGGGGCACCTCGAATGACGGTGCCCGCCGCCTCGCCGCGGTCAGCGCTGGGATTCCGTATCGACGTGGCGGAACACGCCCGAGTCGATTTCGGTGAAGCCACACGCCGTGTAGAAGTTGCGCGTCTCCGGCGTCGTCGTCATGGGTGAGACGAGCTGGAGCTGCTTCGCGCTCAGCACCTTGCAGCGCTCCAGAATCTGCCGGATGAGCGCGCGGCCCACGCCGCGACGACGCCAGGTCTCCGTCACCACCAATTCGTCGATGGTGCCCACGCGTCCGCGCAGCCGGAGCTGGGGACGGTGGGAGAAGGACACCATGCCCACGGGCCGGTCCTGCGGGTCGCCGGCCACGAAGATTTCAATCTCCGGATGGCTGACGACCCAGTGGACCGTCTGCTGGTCCGTCCCCTGGGGGTAGCCCAGCTCCTTGAGGAGCGACGCCATGGCTTCGGCGTCACCCCGGCGGGCGCGGCGGATACGGAAGGCCGGCGCATCAGCGCCAGCGACGGGAGTGGCTGTCCGGAAGATTGGCTGTGACAAAGCTTTTGGAGTCTAACGAATGGGCCGCCATCCCTTCAAAGAGGAATGGCGGCCCGGGGTGCTTCTCCCGTGAGACAAGGGGCTCACGAGCAGGGGATTGTGGGTGCCGCTCTTACGGCTGCTCGCCCGCGAGCGACCGGATGGCGGTGGTGATGTCACCCAGTTGCGGCACCGACGCCATCTCCAGCGCGTCCGCCAGGCCGATGCCCGGCAGGAACTTGCCGGCCAGCAGCCGCGGCGGGGCCAGCAGCGAGTAGAACAGCTCCTCCACCGTGCGGCGCACCAGGTGCTCGCCGAAGTTCGTCACTTCGGTGTCCTCGTTGACGAAGAGGACGCGGCCCGTCTTCTGGACGGAGGCCTTGATGAGCTCCCAGTCGTACGGCCACAGCGAGCGCAGGTCGATGACCTCCGCGCTGATTCCGTCCGCGGCCAGCGTCTCCGCGGCCTTCGTGCACAGGGGCAGGGTGCGGCCGTAGCTCACCACGGTGAGCTGCGTGCCCTCGCGCACGATCTTGCCCTTGCCGAAGGGCACCGCGTACGCCTCCAGGCCCGTGGGCCACTGCGGCTTCCACTGGGAGCGGTCTCCCAGCGGCGCGTCGATGAGCTTCGACAGCGCGCGGTCATCCTCCGGCTCGCCCGGAATCCGCTCCTCGCCCTTCACGCGCAGGAGCGCCTTGGGCTCCAGGAACATGACGGGGTTCTTCTCCTGGCACGCGGTGATGAGCAGCCCGTACGCGTCCAGCGGCGTGGAGGGCATGACCACCTTCCACCCGGCGATGTGGGTCATCGTCGCGTCGAACGAGTGCGAGTGGTAGATGGACCCGCGGATGCCGCTGCCCACCGGCGTGCGCACCACCATGGGCAGGTTCCAGTCACCGAAGGTGGACCAGCTGGTGTTGCCCGCCAGCTTCAGCAGGTCGATGGTGTTGTAGACGTAGTCGCAGAACTGGATCTCCGCCACCGGCCGTCCGCCGGCCATGGCGATGCCCATGGCCGCGCCGATGATGCCGCGCTCGTCCAGGGGAGAGTTCCACGTCGTCTTCAGGCCCTGCGTGCAGGTGAAGACGCCGCCCAGGGGGGCGCCCACGTCCTCGCCGAAGATGTCGGTGACGCCCAGGTGCTCCTCGGCGTAGTGCAGGGCCATGCGGATGGCCTGTGCCATGTTCGCCATGGGTTACTTGTCCTCCGCGTAGATGTGCTTCCAGATGGATTCGGGGTCGGGCTGTGGCTCGTCGCGCACCTGTCGGGCGGCGGCGGCCATCTCCTCGGTGTAGCTGTTGCGCAGCGCGTCCATCTGCTCTCGCGTCAGGACGCCGTCCTTCTCCAGCTTCGCCTCGAAGTCCGTGAGGCAGTCGACTTCGTTGCTCACGTAGTTGGCTCCGGAGGCGGACGAGTGGCCGTACAGGCGCGACACGTTGGCCTCCAGGAGGAAGGGCTTGCGCTCCGTGCGCACGTAGGCCATGGCCTCGCGCAGCTCGGTGTAGGCCTCCACGGCGTCGTTGCCGTTGATGGTCTTGCTGCGGATGCCAAAGGCCTTGCCGCGGTCGCTGATGCGCTGCTCGCCGTGCTGGCCCTCCGCCGCCGTGGAGATGCCCCACTTGTTGTTGGTGACGATGATGAGGATGGGCAGCGGGTTGGCGGGGCGGCTGCTCCACACCAGGCACGAGGCGAAATCGCCCTCGGCCGTGCCGGCGTCGCCACCGGTGACGATGGTGATGCCGTCACCGCCGTGGCGCTTCTGCACCATGGCCGTGCCCGGGGCGATGGCGTACTGGACCTCGATGGGCGAGGACACCGGCGCCACGTTGTACTTCCGGGCGGAGTAGTGGCCCGCGAAGTTGCGGCCGCCCGAATACGGGTCCGTGGCCGTGTTCTTCATCTGCCGCAGGGAGCCGATGGGCTCCTCACCCAGCGCGAGCAGGGTGCCGGACTGCCGGTAGTGCGCATGCAGATAGTCGAAGTCGGGGCCCTGGCCCTTCTTCATGAGCAGGCCCAGGGAGACGTTGAACGCCTCCTCGCCGGGGCCGCCAATCCAGAAGTATCCGTGGCCTTGCTTGTACATCTGGATGAGGCGCTCCTCGAGGACGCGCGTCTTCACCATGAGGTCATGGATGCGGACCAGCAGCTCCCGCTCGAGCGGCGCGGACGCTTCTGAGGATTCTTTGATGAGTCGGGGACGAGACACGCGCGACCTTCCTCTGGCTGGAGGGGACGCCCCTATAACCCGGATACGTGCCTCCCGCTCAAGGCAGTTGATGGGCCGCCTGCCGGACGTCAGGCGGAGAGCACCTTCTGGCGCGGCGCGGCAATCAGCGGGGCTCATCCGTGGCAGGAGTCCGCCCGTGCCGCAGCGCGGTAATCCGCTCGGTGAGTGGGGCCTCACTGGCCGTCCCGGCGTGTTCGGAGATGAGGGCCAGCGTGTCCTCGGACAGCTGCCGGGCGTGCGAGCTGTCCAGCAGCGAGGCCAGTTCCTGGAGCCGCCCGGTGTGCAGCAGCGCCAGCACCAGGGCATGGCCGGTGCGCGCCAGGGGCGCCTGCGTGAAGGCGGATTGGAGCGAGCCCACGGCCAGCTCCGGCAGCCCGTTGTCCAGGAGCATCTCGCCCACCAGGGCCGGATCATGAGGGCCCTCCAGGTCATCATCTGCATCGGCCGCGCCTGGGGGGCGGGGCGTTCCGCGCAGCTCGTCCATCAACTGCTCGATGGAGATGGCGCCCGCCGGTGCCGCCTCGGGCTTGCGGACCAGGCGGGGGAGGGCGAACCGCCGCTCGGCGGGGCGCCGCTTCGGCGTGCGGCGGAGCTGCTCGAGGTTCATCACCCCCAGCACCATCGCCAGCATCCCCATCCACAGCTGCTTCGACCAGATGGCCAGCCCCAGCACCACCACCGCCGTGGCGATGCCCACGCCGAGCACCCCCCGTTCGTGGCGGTAGCCGCTGCGGGCGCGCACCAGGTCCGCCAGCAGATGTCCACCGTCCAGCGGCTGCATGGGCAGCAGGTTGAAGAGCCCCCAGCCGATGTTGACCCACAGGAACTGCCGCACGCCCTGGTCCGCCAGTCCGCCCGGCTCACCCAGGGGAACGAGCTGCGACAGACCCCAGATGAGCCCTCCCGCCAGGAAGCCGATGCCCGGCCCGGCGAAGCTCACGAAGGCCGACTGCTGGTGAGTGAGGTGCGCGGCGTCGTGGGTCTGGGTGGTGCCGCCCATTCCGTGCAGCTCGATTCGAGCGGGACAGCCGTAGCGGCGGAAGGCCAGCGCATGCCCCAGTTCATGGAGCAGCACCGACACGAAGACGATGCCCACCCACAACGCGAGCCGCGCGGGCTCGGAGATGAGCGTCCAGCCCGTCATCAATGCGACGACGAAGAAGAGCGGATGGAGCCGGACGGGAAAGCCGGCCACGTGGAAGTGGGGCCGCATGGACATCCGACTGTAACGGGCGCACCCGCACCGCGCCCGGCGAAGGGGGGAGGCGCGGCGGACCCGGGTGAATGACGCGGGGCTCCAAGCAGGCCATGACATTGGCATGACATGGCTTCAGTGACATGCCGGCCGTGGCGTCTTCCCCGGCGCGGCGTGGATGTGGGGACAGGGCCTCGCGAAGCACGAGAAGTGAGATAGAGTCTCGAAACACCCCTGTTTCCCCCCGCGCTCCCCCGCGC
>NZ_SRLV01000090.1:0-36341 GCF_006518205.1 Myxococcus sp. CA005
GCAGCACGCGCAGGTGAAGGAAGCGGCAGCGGTGGTGAGGGGAGAGGGGCAGGAGAAGCGGGTGGAGGCGTACGTGGTGGCGCCGGGAGGAGAGGGAGGGGCGCTGAAGGAGTACGTGAGGCAGAAGCTGCCGGAGTACATGGTGCCGTCGGTGGTGGTGGTACTGGAGGCACTGCCGCTGACGCCCAATGGCAAGGTCGACCGCAAGGCATTGGCTGCTACCGACCTGCAGTCGCGCGTTGCCATCGAGTCCTTCGTCGCGCCGCGCACGGAGGCCGAGCACGCGCTGGCGGGCATCTTCTCGGAAGTGCTGGGTGTGCCCCGTGTCGGTCTTCATGACGACTTCTTCGAACTGGGAGGCCACTCGTTGTTGGCAACGCAGGTCGTGGCGCGTGTCCGTACGGAACTGGGCGTGGACATGCCGCTGCGCGCGCTCTTCGAGGCGCCCACGGTGTTGCGGCTCGCGGTCTGGTTGCAAGGCTCGGACACGACGGGGGCCGCGCGTGACTGTGTGGCATTGCAGCCCGAAGGTACCGGCACGCCTGTGTTCTTCGTGCACGCCGTCGGAGGCGCGGTGGGGCCGTATCGTGCGCTGGCTCGGCGCATGGGACGCGAGCGGCCTCTCTACGGCTTTCAGGCCGCGGGGCTCGATGGACGCGAGCCTCCTCTGGAGCAGGTGGAGGCGCTCGCCCGCCGCTACGTTGAAGCAATGCGCGAGCGTCAGCCCGAGGGCCCCTATGTGTTGGGCGGCTGGTCCCTGGGGGGCGTGGTGGCTTTCGAGATGGCGCGCGAGCTGGAGCGTCTGGGGCAGTCCGTGGCGCTCCTGGTGTTGCTGGATAGCTTCGCTCCCGACGAGAACGCGCCTACGCGGGAACCCGATGCGGCGTTGCTGCTCGCGGGAATGGCCATGGACCTGGCACGGACGGCAGGTGTCGAGTCCACCCTACGTCCGGAGATGCTCTCGGGCCTGACCGAAGAGGAGCAATTCACCGCCCTCGTCGAGCATGCGCGACAGGCCGGGTGGCTGCCTCCCGAGGTCGAGGCGTCAACGCTCCGTGCCTGGCGTGATGTGACTCGCGCGAACCTGCGGGCGTTGGCGGCCTACCGTCCCGGCCCCGTTCGGTGCCCCGTGCTGTTGCTGCGTGCGAAGGATGCGCAACGCTCCCGGGCGGTGGAGCCGTCCCACGGGTGGGCCCGCTGGGGGCTATCGGGTCTCACCGTGGAGGACGTTCCGGGGGACCACTACAGTGTGCTCAGGGAGCCGCAGGTGGAGACGCTGGCGCGCCGCCTTGTCGAACACGTCGGTGCCGCCACTGGGCGGCACGAGGCGGCGGGGCAGCAACGCGAGGGGTGATCGAGGACTCCACCTGAATGGCGGAGCCACGATGCCCGCTCACCCATGAATGGCGAGCCATCCACCACGAGGTCCGGTGGATGGCCTGAGGCATGCCACGGGACGGTGCGGCTGGGGTTCAGCGGGGGCGGGTTGTGCGTGGCTGGGGGGGCGCTTCGGGCGCGAGCGCATCCACGAGTCCCTGGGCCACGGCGGCGGCGAAGGCTTCCAGCGTCCGCTGCTCGCTCCACCGTGCGGCCTCCTCGAAGTCGAGCGCATGGTGGGTCTCGATGATGACGGAGGGGATTCGCGGCTTTCGAAGTACGAAGATCTGCCTGTGCGTGGGCTCTCGGGCCACGAAGACGCCGGGGTGCTCGGAGTCGATGGCGTAGAGGCCTTCGTAGTCCACGCCATCATAGGGCGGGAAACCCGCCTGGCCCAGCCGGTGCGCCAGCGAGCGCGCCAGGCCCGCGCGGCCGGCGTGGAGGAGCGCGGTGGCTTCCGCGGACTCGGACCAGAGCACGGTGAAGCCAGGGGCGGAGTCCTGCCGGTTGCACTCCTGGTCCGGATTTGGAGACCATAGCGTGGCGGTGCCACGCGAGTCGGAGTGCAGGCTGAGCATGGCATGGGCGCGCCACCGCTCGGCGCCTGTGACGCGGGTGGGATAGGGGACGCGCTCCCCCGGCCTGCGACTCAGGCGCACCTGGAAGTGGCCGGTTGCCTCCAGTCGCTTCGCCAGGTCTTCCGCCACTCGGAGGGTAAAGGTCTCCTCGTCCTCGCAGGTGACGCCTTTGTTGCCGGTGTTCCCCTCCGCGCCGTGCCCCGCGTCCAGGTAGATGCGTCGCTTTCCAAAGTCCTTGGGGAAGCGCACCTCGGAAACGGTGAGGGGCGCACCCGGAGCGGGCCATGTGGGAGCGGGAGCGACAGTGGTGGGCTCGGAAGAGGCAGCAGGCCTTGCCCACAGAGCGAGTCCCAGTCCCAGCAGCAGAAAGGTCTTCGGCATGGTGATTGAAATGCCCAAGAAAGGAGCGTCGCTGCGTAGTCTCCCTTGTTGATGGGGTGGTGTGGAAGCCCACGTCGCGGTCTTATTCGACTCACTGAGTAGAACAACTCCTCATGAACCTGCGTCGGACTGGCATGCGAGTGTCTTCAACCGAGGGGGAAGGGTACAGGGCATGAAGACGATGCTGCTAGGTCTGCTGGTGGCCGCCGCTGGGGGAGAGCCGCCGCCGGCATACGTGCTGGGTTCCTCGGTGAATCTGCGGAAGGAAGCTGGCAAGACGGCGGAGGTCCTCCAGAAGCTGCCCATCGGGACGGAGTGCCGAACGCTGGAGTCCCTTGAGGGGGGCTGGGCCCGGGTGCGCTGCGGAGAGGCGGAAGGCTTCGTGGTGGGGGCGTTTCTGGGCCCCGAGAAGCCGTCGGCGGAGAAGCTCGCCGCGGAGGCCAAGGACCCGAAGCGGACGTTGCTGCAGCGAGAGGAGAGCGCTCTGCGTGCCGCCACGTTGGCTCCGGAGGACGCCGGCCTCAAGAGAGAGCTGGCGACGTTGTTCTTCGAGCGCAACCTGGAGGCCGTCGCGCGGCTGAAGAAACCGAGCCTGCGGAGGCCGTTCGAGTTTGACTGCACGGTGAATGATCCGGCTCGGTGCCTCCGGGGTACGAGCGCGCTCTTCGTCGACGGCGTCAAGGTTCGGGCCGAGACGAAGAAGAATCTGTTTGTCATCGCGTTTGGCACGGCGGAGACCTTGACGGTCTACCGGGGTCGGTTCCGATTCGACAACAAGCACTTCGAGAGGACTCAGGAGGCTCATGTTCAGGGTGAGGTTCTGGAGGAGATGACCTCCGCAATCACCCATTCCCTCGATAGGGCTCTCTTCTCAGAGGCCGCAATGCCTTCGAAGAACGAGTTGTGGCCAGCCTTCGGGCGATACGTGTTGAGCGAGGCTGCGGCACAGTTCGTTGCGGAAATTTCATCTGAATGGGCGTTGCTGACGTTGGAGAGTGAGGATGGCGTTCCCAGGGTGCGATGGAACGCTTGCCTGAAGAGACCCTACAAGCTGTTGTTGAGGCGTGACATTCATGGGCGGGTGCTCGTCGTCATCGAGGGACCAGGTGGCGGCTTGGAGCGGTATTGGGTGACGGCTGCATCGAAGAGTGAGAACAGCCTCGACCTGACGCTCGAAGACTTTTACGGGCGGCACGTGCGTCAAGAGCGCTTCAAACTGCCGGAGCCCGGAGCGGACATCGCGTTCTTGGGAAAGGCCGCCTACACATATGCGCTTTCGAAGTATCCCGATACTGGGGGGGAGTGTCTGGAAGGTGGTCCCTGACGCAGAGTCGGTCACGACTTTGAGCTGCCGTCGAGATGTTTGAAGCAAGGAATTGATCTGGTGCACTGGGGGAGTGCACAGAGATGGATTGAGTGAACGCACTCATGGGGGGCGCGTTGTGTCTCGGAAAAATCGATATCCGGCCTTGTGGGACTATGAGGTCCCTGGGCAGCTTTTGTCTGCGCTGGATGAATATCATATCTTGAAGGTGCCATTGCTCGGGCAGCATTACCCGAAAGGGCCGGGAGATTGGTGCGGGCGGACAGCCAGTGCAATGGCCTATAACTATTACCAAGTGGTTCAGGGGGGCGATTTTGCTTCTCGCTTCGTGACGCACTGGGACGGAGGCAAGCCGGGGCAGTTTGTGGATCTGCGATATCCTGGTGGGCAGCGAGCGTTCCATACGAAGCCCACAGCCCCACCCTTCAATGTTAATCTGAGTGGGTATTCGGTCTCGAATCGCAGCCCTGTTCCTGTCCCTGTCTTGAGTGTGTCTCCTCCGCAGTTTGGAATGGATGACAAGTATGAGTTCGAGGCGGGTGATTATAGTGCCTCCAAGGTGCTTGGTTTTGCGTACGACCATGTTCTGCCATGCTCGCTCAAGGAACGGCGCAGGATGGCGGCGAGAATTGCGAACGATCCGAATTTGATTGAGGGGAAGTTGTCGCTGATTCTCAAGGCGCTTGTTGCCAATAACCCGGTCATCTTTTATTCGGGATTCTCTGCGAACAAGGCTGAGCCCATTCATCTTGTTCTGATTGTCGGATTCGCTTGGCTGGTGGATGCTTCCGGATGTCATCTCTGGCTGGCGGTTGCTGATCCGGCGACACAGAACAAAAAGATTGGTGACAAGAAAGGAAGCGGTCTTTTCTTCCCTCCTGAATCTGGATCGAGGGATGGAACGGATCTGAATGCGGTTGCAAAGAAGCAGGTCACGGGTGAGCACGATCTTCTTCGGGTGCGCAGAGGTGACTGGGAGAATGCGCAGGCGTCCGTAGTCCTGATTCGTGCCCGCAAGCTGTTCGAGGAGAACACCTATAGTGCGGTGCCTGACGACTTGTTCATGGACTACCGCCACGACGAACACAAGGGCGGAGCCTTTCTCTACTCGCTCCGTCCCACCGTCGTCCCGTCTGGTTTTCTCGAAACCAACGTGATGCGCAAGGTCGCGTATCCGTTTGACCACGGGGATACCCGTTTCCGGCCCATCAACTGCTACGCCCTCACGGAGACGGAGATGCCGCCCGGTGGACTCTTCCCATTGGGAATGCGCCGGAATCTTCATTCGGGACTCCATCTGCCTGCGTCGCATTTCTCGGCGCGAGAGGGGACGGCGAACTCCGCAGCCGGGTCCGGCGTGCGAGAGGTTCGCTGCTTTGCCCCAGGTTACGTGGTGGCCGTCCGGCTGGCCCATGGCCTGCCTGCTCCCCTCGAAGAAAAGGAGCGTGTCGAGGAGGGACCCGAGGCGCACGAGTTGGCTCGGGAATTCACGGGCAACCACAACTCCTTCGTCCTCGTCCGGCACGATGTCGAAGAGGTAGCGAAGACGGAGGGCCAGCCGTCGCGGCATTTTACGTTCTACAGCCTCTACATGCACCTCGTTCCTCCGGACTGGAAGGACCCGGACACATACCGGAACGTGGACTGGTTGAAGCTGCTCGTGCGGCGCCACGGCGCGCTGACGGTGGTTGAACCGGCGCATGAGGCGTTTCGCCAGACACGGTGGTTGCAGGAAGCCCTGCCGGAGGCGGGAGCGGACGTCGTCGAGAAGAAGGGGGGAAGCTACTCCGTCGTGGGGACGGGATTGGGCGTGCCCGAGACACTGCGCCTGGGGGATGCACAGGGGGACGATGTCCGGGCGCTCTGGAGGCCGGCGGACCAGGACCTGACGGGTATTCATGAAGCACTGCGCGAGGGGCGGATGGTGACGCTGCGCCACCCCTTGCTCAAGCTGCAGGCTGGCGCGGTGCTTGGCTACGTCGACAGCAGGAGCAAGGCCATTGGGGATGGCTTCGTCCACTGGGAAATCCTGGCGCCATCCGATCCAGGGCAGCTCAAGGCCTTCCTCGACTTCGCGAAGGACACGCTGGGGCTGGGAGACTTCTTCAAGGTCTTCGAGGAGGCGGACCAGAACAATTTCTTCGACCCTTCGAAGGGAGAACTCGACGCGCTGATGAAGCTGGCGCCCAAGTCGATTCACGCTGCGGGGAACCCCGAAGAGGAGTGTCTCGATCGCTTCGAGCAGACGTATCACCACGGCGCGCTCAAGGAGATTCTTCGCTCACCTCGCGCGCTCGCGTTCTCGTCCGATGATGCGCCTGGTGATGCCGGCGAGCCTTCGTTTCCCGCGGAGCTTGTCATCACCAACTACAAGGACGCGCTCCCTGAAGGGACCTACTGGCTCAAGCTGACCTTCGAGCCTCCCTTGGGCGAACGGTACGTCGCTTATGACGGAAAACAGAGCCGTCTCAACGTGCGCTTGCCGGCTGGGGCTCGACGAATCTTCGTGGAGCCGGCCGACGGCCCCGGCTTTCTGCTGCAGGTGGGCGGCGGTGCTCAGGATGCACTCGAACAGGAACTCCAGCACTTCAAGAGGCTGGCATCCGTCCGTTGGCGAAACGTGGTGCTCAGGCATCTGAACGAGTGGTTGCCGGAGAGCATCGTCGTTCAGGTGATGAAGCATCTGGAGATTCACGGTCAGCTTCGAATGGGGAGCCAGATCGCCGACATCCAGCAGCCGGACGAGGCCAAGAGGCTGCTGGGACGCTACGCGGAGGCAGTCGGATTCTGGGCCCACCCGGAGGAAGTGCCCTTCCTCGGGCCCGTGGGGGACAACGGTGGCAAGAAGGCGCTTTTCGCAGCGGCGCCTGACGTCGACCAATTGCCCGCGAAGGGGCTGGTCGACAACCCGCACCCAGTCACCTTCGCCTGGCTCCTGATGCTCATGGTCCGGCATGGCCTCGTCCGGTTCTCGGAGCTGCCGGCCTGGCGCCCGAGCAACTCGAAGGACGTGCTCGCGGTGGGGTGGCTCCCGGCACGAAGCGATCATCCCGCATACCGGGTGGGGGAACTCCTGGACGTGGGGGCCGTGGTGCGCGGGAGCGGAGACGACGAGGTGGAGCTGCATGTGCTGCATGAGGGCACACGCTGCTTCCTCGCGAGCGGAAGTTGCACCGAGGGTGCTTTCTTCGCGCAGGTGGAGTTGCCGGGTTGGGGGGCCTGCACGCTCGACATGCCGGGTGCCCGGCTTGTGGGAACCGCGACATTGGAGGTGCTCCCGCCGGTGTTGCTGGGTGGGCGCGAGTCGGCGGAGGTTCTTGGGAGCCAGGTTGTTTCCTCGGCTCGTTACGCTCCCGAGTCTCACAAGGATGGAACGTTCTCCTGGCGTATTCCCTTCAGGGAGAACTGCCCAAAGCTTCTTCGGGGTTGGGTGCTTCTGAGCGCATGGGCGAAGGCCACGAAACAGGAAGGGCTGCACCCGGAGGCACCTGCGTTCGATCTGGCCCGTGTGGCCATCCCCGTACAGGGGCGGGAGGACTCCGCGTTCAATGAGGCCTCCGGACTCCGCGTCGTTGACGGCTTCATTCAAAGGGGGGCGCTCAAGAAGCTGGAAACGTATGTGACGCGGCACTTCACCTACCGCGCCTTCTTGAAGGCCGCTGCTTCCAAGACAGAGCCTCCGTTGGCCTGGGCGCTCGTGGAGGCGGTGGAGCGTGTCCAGTGCGCGTATTCAGAGAGGCAGTTGCTGGCGTTGTCCGCGCTGGCCGAGGACGGATTGTCCATCGTGCTCACGGCCACGAATGCCCGGCGATTGAAGGATGCCGCCGAGAAGGTTCGAGAGGATGGCTGGTTCACCGCCTTGGAGGACGCGGCCAAGGGGGCGATTCGCGTCCGAGTCCCAGCGCCAGCGGAGGGACGTCATCCTGGTGAACTTGTCATCCGGTTCGACGCCAGCGCTGCTTTCTCGGAGCTGCGGAAGGGCATGCCAGGTACCCATGAGGTCCATGTGAAGTTCGGCGCGTTCTTCCCGAACGGGGGAAGCGCGCGGGACTCGCGTCTGGTGACGGCGGATACGCTGGGGAGCCGGTGTGAACCTGTGACGCTCGATGCGCTGCGGAGCGGCGCCAAAGCGGGGGCGCTGGAGGTGTGGTCCACCGAGGTGTCGGAGGTCCTTCACATCCCTTCGCTCGAAGCGCCCAAGGTCTTCGTCACCGCCCGGGGGATTCAGCTTTCCTCGCGGTTGCTGGGTGGGAATCGGACCTTCTGGGAGAATGCTCGACCCATCATCAAGGTGGGCCACAGTTCCCTCGATGAAACCGCCGCACGTCAGTCCGTCATCCAGAATGGGTGCGTGGTGCGGACCTTCGGGTTCGAGGATGCGCAGGTTCAGGGGCGAATTCTCATCCCGACCGCCGAGGTGGTGAACAAGCATGTGCTCCTGGGGCACGAACGGATCGACGTCCAGCCCGCGAAGGGCCGTGCTTGCACCATGCAGCGCAACGCGAGGCTCGAAGCTCGGTCTCACTACCATGATGCCTTCAGCCTGAAGGTCGCCGTCACGACGGAGGCCGTCCCGGTGAGCAGACCCTTCCGACTGGAACTCGCGAGTCCGTCGCTGCCAGGCGACCCGCCCGGGCTTCCGCTGAAGCTCAAGAGGGGCAGCGTTGTCTACAAACCGGAACGCCAAGGGCAAGGTCTGACGGATGTGGAAGGGGTGCTCCATGCGGACGTGGATCTCAATGACGTCGAGGCCGCCTTGGAGGGCGCCAGGGAATACGTGCTCCGTGTCGTCCCGATTCATCAGAACGACGCGGACCTTGCTCGGGAGCTGAAGCTCTCGTTGCCCGAGCGGATCGTGCCCCGAGTACACGACGACGTGCGGATTCGCCCCAATCTGTGGTGGTGGTCAGACGACCTGGGAGCCGTGCCCATGAAGGGGGAAGGGTGATGGCGGACACAGCCGTTGCTTCACAGTCACATGCTGGCGGCGAGCGCTTCGAGCTTCGGCGTGAACCGGGAGCCGAGGGCGTCTTCTATCTCGTCGCGGTGGCCCCCACGGAGCTCAAGCTCTCCCTGAAGAGCCACCGGGCCGCTCAGGACAGGATTGCCTTCATCCTGGAGGGAACGCACAAGAACCTGCCGGCTGACACGGTCTGCAGCGTTCTGATCAAGACGCACGCGCGTGGGATGCCAGCGCGGGAGTACACGCTGGTCAACGTCCCACTGCGTGTCAATGGCAGGTCATGCACCTTGGAGTTCGAGGCGGACATCTACGAGGCGAGCTTCTTCGGCCGGGGCCACGCGGAGATGACCGTCATTCCTGACTTCCCCTTCGCGCAGGAATGCTGCCTCGAAAAGCCCTTTGAGTTCGACATCCCCTTGGGGCTCAGGGGGCTCGACCTGAGCGTCCCTGTCCTGTTTGGCCGGCGGTTCCGCTTGAAGCCGGACATGGATGCACGTTTCACCGGCGCGACGCTTCGGCTCTCCATCTACCACTCCGTGGAGCCGAAGCGTGGCGTGGCGCCGAGGATGGCTCCAGAGGCGCAGCGCTATGCCGCGCTGGAATGGGGCGCTTCCGACTTGGGCGCGAAGGACTGGAGAGTTGGCTGCGCCTGGAGTGGGGACGGTCTCCGACTGCCATGGCGTGAGCCCATTCAGGGCGAGTACGCCTTCGACCTGCGGCTCGAAGTGCTCCGAGACATCGAGGGGGAGACGCGGCCCTACGTGGTGTGGGATCAGCCAAGGGCATGCGTGTGCCCGAAGCCGAAGCTGACCGGGTTCGAATTCAAGCACCACGCGGTCACCGCGACGGTGGAGCATCTGGATCCGGATTTCGAGCTCCCCTTGGAGCTGACCCATTGGCGGTACGAGGCTCAGACGCGAGGAGAGGCCCTGTCCTTCACCCTGATGGACCCCGTCTCGCGGCCGGTGTTGGTGAACGCCAACGAGAGGGGCCTGTTCCTACGGCAATTCCTCGACGCTGAGGACTGGCTGCGCCGGAAGAGCTTCGCCTTGTTGCGGATTCCGCGCTCGTTGACGGGGTCCGATGAATACGTGCCCATCCGCTCGGTGCTGGACTTCGATGAGACACAATTCCTCGCGTTCGAGGACGAGGACCTGTGGCTGGAGGCCCCAGCGTCGGCCAGGGCTCCCTCGCGACAGAAGCAGGACCGGGTGCGCCAGGAGTTGGTGACGGCACTGGCCTCCAAGGAATTGGCGGTCCGGCCTTCGCGCATGCCTCGCTTCGGGGACGTCTGGCTGGGGGCTCGCGACAACCACCTGCTCATCACCGTGAAGGTCATCGGGGATCTCGACTACTGGCGTGAGGCCTCGCCTGTCTTTTCGCTCTGCGACGACCAGCGTCCCGTGGAGCCAACGGTCTCTCGGGAGGCCGAGGTGCTTCGGTTGGATGCGCGGCCCCTTGATGGGAATCCTCGTTACTACGAGGCGCTCGTTCGATTCGACGATCCTCGAATCCGCCAGAAGGTCTTCATCCAGGGGCGAGTCTCAAAACCGGATGCACGGCTCTGGGACGAATTGGTGGCAGCGCCACCGGCCTTCTTCGTGGAGTACCCAGGCGTTCCCCAACTCCAGGGACTTCGCGCCGAGTTCGTCCAGCTCACGGATGATACGTCCATCCTGGAAGTCCGCTGTCAGGCCCTCCACGTTCCCAATGGAAAGGAGGGGGATGTCATCGAGTTCCGCCTGTATGAGTTCTTCGCTGACGTCGCGGAGCCCGTTGTCTTCGGTGCCGTGCCCTTCCGGTATGAGGTCGCGAAGGGGGCGGCGGGGCAATGCGACGCTCGTGGACGGGTGGTGGCGCGTCTCCGGGAGCCGGCGCTCGTCGAGCGGATGCGGCGCAAGGGCCAGTTTCGGATTGAAGCGCGCCTGGTGGAGCGGGCGAATGCCAACCACTCGAGCGCGCTTCCTGCCATCCACCTGGACCTGGAGGGAACACCGCGCCGCATCGAAGGAACGCTCATCTACGGCAGCCACCCGAATGTGACGGAGGCATTCCGGAGGAAGGTGCTGATCATCGCCGAGCAACTGGAGATGAATGCCGATGATTTGATGGCGTGCATGGCCTTTGAGACAGGCAATGCCTTCCGGGCAGATACACCGAACCGGGCTGGGCATCAGGCTTTCGGTCTCATTCAGTTCACGGCCATCAACGAAGGAAAAGATGCGCTCGACATCAAGCTGTCCGCACTGGTGCGGATGAGCGCTGTCGAACAGCTCGACTACGTCGCCAAGTACTTCCGCATGTGGAAGGCGCGGTCGAAGCTGCCTCTAGACAATCTGGGTGATGTCTACGCGTGCATCCTCTGTCCAGAAGCGCTCGGCAAGGACGCGTCCTTCGTCTGTTACGCCAAGGGGTCGAGGGGCTACGAACCCAACAAGGGGTTGGACCGCGGTGGCAAGGGCTTCATCACCAAGGCAGACATCTTGGTTCCGGTGGAGCGGCACCTTCGTGAAGGCCAGAAGTTCCGCAAATAGAGACGTCTCCTTCAGGTGACAGCATGTTTCTCCATCCTTGTCTGAAAGACGGGTTGCGCGAGTACATTGTCCTCGCGCTCCATGAGGGGCTGCCCAACGGGTACACGCTCGTGACTCCTGCGCGGGGCTGGGCGCTGGAGCGGAGATTGCGCCAGTTCGCGCAGGATTCATCCAACCAGCGGACGCTCCAATCACTGGTCTACATCCATGGACACCGCAGCGGGATGCGCGCACCGCTGCCGGTGGACGAAGTCGTGCGGCAGGCCGCGCTCCTTCTGGACTCGGGTGTCCTTCGGCTGGCGCAGGCTCCCCCGCGCGAAGCCGCCGTTTCGCCGTCATTCTCCGTTCCCCAGCCTGGGGGTGTGCCTGTTCCGGTGGAGGAGCCGGTCTGGCTACGGCTTCAGGTGGTGGACGACACCACCGATGTGCCCATTGCCGGCATCCAGTTGCGCATCCAACTCGACGACCGGTCCGAGCATCAGGCCCGGACGGATTCAGAGGGCCGCATCGACCTGAAAGGCGTTCCGAAGGGGGGCGCCCACGTCCTGTCCGACCTCGAAGGGGCCACCCTGGACAACACGTTGGCGCTGGTGCGGACGGGAGGCCCCTGGTCCCAGCAAAAGCCCGCGAAGAGAGGTCAGCGGGCGAGGGGGGCCAGCGGGCCGCGTTTCCTCGCACGTGTCACCCAGCACCGGGTCATCGACGGAGAGACGCTGGAGAGCGTGGCGGAGATGTATGGCCTCACGGTGGAGGAGCTCACCCGCTTCAACTGGAACACCACGGATGCGGCGGACATCGAGCGGCACCTCATCCTCGATGTGGGCTGCACGCGTAAGGGCTCGCGCGGGCAGTACGTCTTCACCCGAGAGGATGACCCCGGCATCCTCTACGTTCCCCGTCCAGAGGCCATCCCCCGGCTGCCTGTGGAGCACAGTCACATCCTGCGGGTGAAGCGCGTCCCGGAGCCGCGACACTTCCTGTTCTCGCTCTGAGCGCCACCTGCCCCGCAAAGACAACGGGCAGGTTCCCGGAAGAAGGGAACCTGCCCGTGTCACTTCCTATTGGCTGGAAGGCCGTGCGCTAGGCGCGGACCTCAGGGGCGGACTCGGCCGGCTTCGGCAGCGGAGCCTCCTTGCCCGGCTCACCGCCCGGGGTTCCCGCCACGCCGACGGGAGGCGTCTCCAGCGCCGCCTTCAGGACGTCGTCCATGTGGGTGACGAAGATGAACTCCAGCTCGTTGCGCGCCTGGTCCGGCACGTCGATCAGGTCCTTGCGGCACCGCTCGGGCAGGATGACCCGCTTGATGCCCGCTCGGTGCGCCGCCAGCACCTTCTCCTTGATGCCACCCACCGGCAGCACCAGGCCACGCAGCGTGGCCTCGCCCGTCATCGCCGTGTCGTGACGCACGCGGATGCCCGTCAGGAGGCTGGTGAGCGCCGTCAGGATGGTGACGCCCGCGGAAGGCCCGTCCTTCGGAATGGAGCCCGCCGGGAAGTGCAGGTGCAGGTCCGTCTTCTCCAGGAAGTTCGGGCTGATGCCGAGCTGCTCGGCCTTGCTGCGCAGGTAGCTCAGCGCCGCCGTGGCGCTCTCCTTCATCACGTCGCCCAACTGGCCGGTGAGCGTCATGCCGCCCTTGCCCGCCATCTTCGTCGCCTCGATGAAGAGCAGGTCGCCACCCGCCGCCGTCCAGGCCAGGCCCGTGGCCACACCCGGAACCTCGGTGCGCTCGGCGACCTCGGAGTAGAACATCTCGGGCCCGAGGATCTCCTTCACCCGGTCGGCGTTGATGGTCTGCTTCTCCGTCTTCCCGCCGGCCACCTCCACCGCCACCGCGCGGCAGATGTCCGCGATGCGGCGCTCCAGGTTGCGCACACCGGCCTCGCGCGTGTACGCGGTGGTCAGCGTGAGCAGCGCCTCGTCGGTGATGTCGATGTGGTCCGGGCTCAGCCCGTGCTCCTTGAGCTGCTTGGGCACCAGGTGGATGCGGGCGATGCTCTGCTTCTCCTCGAAGGTGTAGCCCGTCAGCTCGATGATCTCCATGCGGTCACGCAGCGGACCGGGGATGGGGTCGAGCTGGTTCGCCGTGGCGACGAACATCACCTTGGACAAATCGAAGGGCACGTCGAGGTAGTGGTCGCTGAACGTGTTGTTCTGCTCCGGATCCAGCACCTCGAGGAGCGCCGCGCTCGGGTCGCCACGGAAGTCGGCGCCGAGCTTGTCAATTTCGTCCAGCATCATGACCGGGTTCTTCGTGCCGGCCTTCTTCATGCTCTGGATGAAGCGGCCGGGGAGGGCGCCGACATAGGTCCGGCGGTGGCCGCGGATCTCCGCCTCGTCACGCACGCCGCCCAGCGACAGGCGCACGAACTTGCGGCCCGTGGCCTTGGCCACGCTCTGGCCCAGCGACGTCTTGCCGACGCCCGGCGGACCGACGAGGCACAGGATGGGGCCACGCATGTCGTTCTTCAGCTTGCGGACGGCCAGGTACTCCAGGATGCGCTTCTTCACCTTCTTGATGCCGAAGTGATCCTTGTCCAGCTGCTGGCGCGCGTTCTCGATGTCGAGGTTGTCCTCGGAGATCTTCGCCCACGGCAGGTCGGCGATCCAATCCAGGTAGGTGCGCGCGACGGTGTACTCGCTGGAGGCCGCCGGAATGGTCTTCAGGCGGTTGAGCTCCTTGTTGGCGACCTTCTCCACGTCGGGCGGCAGGCCGGCCTTCTTCAGGCGCTCCTGCAGCTCGTCGAGCTCCTCTTCCTCCTCGCCCATCTCCCCCAGCTCTTCCTTGATGGCCTTGAGCTGCTGGCGCAGGTAGTACTCGCGCTGGGTCTTCGACATCTCGCCCTTCACGGCGGAGTCGATCTTGTTGGAGAGCTTGAGGATCTCCCGCTTCCGGTTGAGCAGCTCCAGCACGAGCTTCATCCGGGCCTTGAGGTCCACCGTCTCCAGGACGGCCTGCTTCTCCTCGATGGGCACGTCCACGTTGGCGGCGATCAGGTCCGCCAGGTGGCCGGGGTGGGTGATGCTCTCCACCAGCTCGGTGGCGGCGGCGGGCAGCTCGGGCATCAGCTCGATGACCTCGCGCGCCAGCTTCTTGAGGTTGATGCCCAGCGCCTCGACTTCCACGTTCTCCGAAGAGGTCTTGTCCTCCACGGCGTCCACGCGGGCCTTGAGGTAGGGCGCTTCCTGGACCAGCTCCACCACGCGGAAGCGGGCGAGCCCCTGCACCACGAGCGAGTAGTTGTCCTCGCCCATCTTCAGGAGCTTCACGATGCGGGCGACCGTCCCCATGGTGTAGAGGTCGGCGGCACCCGGATCTTCTTCTTCGGCGCGGCGCTGGGTGACGACACCGATGACCTGGTCGTCACGCACGGCGTCCTTGATCAGGGCGATGGTCTTCTGGCGGCCGACGGCCAGCGGAAGCACCCCGCCCGGGAAGAAGACACTGTTGCGCAGGGGGAGGATGGGAAGCACCTGCGGGATGTCTTCCTTGTTGATGAGCCCCGGAGGGGCCATCGCGGTGGGCATAGCGCTCGCAGCGGAGCCCTTCTTCTTCTCATCGGACATGAAATTCAGCCTTTTCTCTTCGACAACCAGTGAACATTTCCAGGTTTTCTGCGGCGGATGAACCAACGTAACAACCAAAACGGACATGGCAAACGCAGTGTGCGTTTTTCCGCCCCCCGTCACCTCTCCAGGGTTCCTCGGAAGTCTCGCGTCCGGACGTAGGGTGGGGCATGATCGCCCCCCTAGCATCTGACGCGGCGCCCCGCCGGGGTGCGCAGCTCTTCGAGAGGCCCCCCATGAAGCTCCGACCCTTCGCCCACCTGCTCCTGCTGCCGTCTCTCTTGTGGACGTCGTGCCGGTCGCCCGTCGACGAACCGGGCTCCAACCTGCCCGGCAAATGCGAGAGCGAGTCGCCCGTCATCGCGCCGCAGAAGACGGACATCCTCTTCGTCATCGACAACTCCGGATCCATGGAAGAGGAGCAGAACGCCATCGCCACGGAGCTGCCCGCCTTCCTGGAGGCGCTGAAGGAGGGCAGCGGCGTCTCGCAGGACTTCCGGGTGGGCGTGATCACCACGTCCGTGTACCGGCTGGCCATGTTCCAGGGGCAGACGACACTCCGAGAGTACGCCAAGGAGTCTGGCCGGTTGCAGCGCGTGCCGGATGCGGCGGGCAACCCCACCGACGAGCGCTTCATCGACGGGACGGATCCGTACGTGCTGGAGAAGTTCCGCCGGCTGGTGATCCAGGGGACGGATGGCAGCGGGCAGGAGACGCCCTTCGAAGCGGTCCGGCTGGCCGTGACGGAGCCGCTGGTGTCGACGCCGGGGGCGGAGAACGGCAACGCCGGCTTCCTGCGCGACGGCGCGCGCCTGCTGGTGGCGGTGGTCACCGACGAGGAAGACTGCAGCACCATCCAGCGCCCTCCGCCGGTGTGGGTGTCCGACGACACGTCCATTGACAACTGCAGTGAGCAGTCCCATCTGCTGACGCCGGTGGAGGAGTACTTCGCCACGTTCCAGCAGCTTCGGGATTCAACGGGGGCCTCGCGTCAGGTGCTCTGGGCCACGATTGGTCCGGTGGCGCTGTCCGACAAGCGGGCGGAGCTGATCCGCGACGCGACACCCGACGGTGTCTTCGTGCGCAACGTCGATTGCCCGACCTCCTACGGTCCCGGCCACCGGCAGCGCGCCATGGCGGAGGCGTTCGACCAGGGGCTCGACAACCTCGATTCCATCTGCCGGGACAACTACCGCGACACCCTGCTGCGCATCGCGGAGCTGGCCACGGTGGCGCAGAGCATCGAGGTGGTGAACCTGCCCGACCCCCGGCTGGTCCAGGTGGAGCTGACGCGCGCCAATGACGAGGTGGAGCGGTGCTCGGTGGCCGCGGGCGACCTGCGCTACGAGGCCTCCACGGAAGCGTACCCGGCCCGCCTGTTCTTCCAGTCGAGCTGCCTGCGCCGCGCGGACGACAAGAAGGTGGAAGTGAAGGTCCTCTGCGCCGGCTGATGCCCGGGTGAACCCGCACCAGCGGGTCTGATCCACGCACCCACCGCCATGCGTCCCATGAAGGCGCATGTCAGACCTCCGAGGATAGTGGACGACCGCCCCGCCGGTCGTCCGGTCCGGAGGGGCCTGGCGAGGAGGCGAGATGAGCGCGGCGGAGCAGCGAGTGGGAGCGGGGCAGGGGACGGGCTCGGTCGTGGAGCAGCTTCGGGAGCGGATCCGCCAGTTGCAGGCAGCGCCCCGGCGCTACCTGGCGGTGCTCCGCACGGGCCTGTCGGCGGTGGACGCCCTGCTGCCGACGGGGGGCCTGCCACTGGGGCAGGTGGTGGAGCTGTGTGGCGAGGCGGCCTCAGGGCGCACCAGCCTGGCGCTGCACGCGGTGGCCGCGGCGCACCAGGAGGCGCGGCTGTGCGCCTGGGTGGACGGCCCCCGGGAGCTCTACTCGCCCTCGGCCGCGGCCCTGGGCGTGGACCTGGAGCGGCTGCTCATCGTTCGGCCCCAGGCTTCTGAGCAACGCATCTGGGCGGCGGTGCAGCTGGCCCGGAGCGGGGCCTTCGCCTGCGTGGTGCTGGACCTGACGCGCGGCATGAATCCCGGCGGGCGAGCGTGCCGGGTGGCCCTGGCGGAGGCGCGCAAGCTGGCGGACGCGGCGGCGCGCGGCGGTGGGCTGCTCCTGCTGCTGACTTCTCCAGAGTCCCCGGCGGACGGCGTGGTCCGGCTGCGGACGGAGGCCCGGGACGGGGACGGCTGGTCGGTGGAGGTGGTGCGCAGCCGGCAGGGCGGCACGGGCGCGCGGGCGGAGCTGCCGTGGAGCGCGCTGTACCCGGCGCTGGGGCTGGAGGGAGGCGGCCGGTTGCTGGACGTGGCCGAGGACACGGAGGACGGCACGCCGGACTTCCTGCGAGATCAGTCCGGGGCGCTGCGCAACGGGCTGGGCATCCTGGGCCAGCGTCCCGGCCGTGACGCGCCCATGCCGCCCATGCGGCAGGGACTGGACGCGGCCCTGCCGGCGCACTGAGGCACGACATGCGCAGGGCCTATCTGCACCTCACCCGCTTCCCGGTTCAGCGCCGGGTGGTGGAGTCCCCGGAACTTGCGGGCCGTCCCTTTGCGCTGGTGGAGGCGGTGCGTGGCCAGCGCCGCGTGGCCTTCGCCTCCACCTCGGCGCTGAAGGCAGGGGTGCGCCCGGGGATGACGCTGACGGCGGCCACCGCGCTGGAGCCGGGGCTGCGGCACTTCGACTACCGCCCGGAGGACGAGCTGCGCGCGCTGACGGCGCTGGGCGAGGCGCTGCTGCCACTGGCCCCGGGCTTCCAGCTCTGCGCCCCGGATGGATTGTGGCTGGACGCGGGGGCCGCGCACCTGTGCGACGGCGAGGAAGGCCTGGGCACGCGGATGCTGTCGCTGTGCGCCGAGCTGGGTTACCGGGCGCACGTGGTGGTGGCCTCGGAGGCCTTCACCTCGCGCGCGGTGGCTCGGCATGGCGCGCGCCGGGTGGAGGTGGTGGCTCCGGGGGACAGTGCTCGGGCCCTGGCGCCGTTGCCGCTGTCCGCGTTGGAAGGCCGCGAGGGGGCGGCGTTCTCCGCGCTGGGCCTCACCACGCTGGGCGAGGTGGCGGCGCTGCCCGTGGGGGCCGTGGCGGCCCGGGGCGGCGCGGCTGGCGCACGGGTTCATGCGCGGTGCCGCGGAGAGGACGACACGCCCTTCGTCCCCGCGGCGCTGGAAGAGGTGTTGGAGGAGCGCGTGGTGCTGGACTTCCCGGCCGAGTCCTTCGAGCCGCTGCGCTTCGCGCTCAAAACGTTGACGGACCGGCTGGGGGCACGGTTGTCCGGGCGGTGCCGGGCGGCGGTGCGGCTCACCTTCACGCTGAAGCTGGACCCCTCGGGGCAACGGCAGGTGACGCTGACGCTGGCGCGGCCCACGGCGCGGGCGAAGCTGCTGCACGAACTGGCGCGGCACCGGCTGGAGGAGCTGCGGCTGGAGAACCCGGTGGCGGAGGTGTCCGCCCGGGTGGACGAGCACTCCGAGGACGGAGGACAGCAGCTCGCGCTGGGGGACGCGCCGGAGGGCGACGCGGCGCTGGAAGTCGTGTTGTCGCGGCTGGCGTCCACGTTGGGGGAGGCGTCGCTCTTCGCGGCGGGCCTGGAGGCGGTCCACCGGCCCGAGGCGGCCCATGGAATACGGGCCTTCCGGCCTCCGGAGGCGCGCCGGGGCCTGTCGGCGGAGTTGCTGGAGCCAGGCGCCCGGCGCGCCTCGGTGTCGGCGGCTTCACGGGAGCGGCCCTCCCGGTTGCTGGCGGAGCCGGCGTGTCTGGAGGCGGAAGTGGCGGAGTCCGGACGCTTGCTGGCCGCGCGCATGGAGGGCCGGCGGCACCGGGTGACGGCGCTCACCGGGCCGGAGCGGCTGGGCGGGGAGTGGTGGTCGGAGACGCCCTTTCAACGGGACTACTACCGGGTCCACTTCGAGGGGCTGGGCCCCGCCTGGGTGTTCCGCGACGGACGGGATGGACGTTTCTACCTCCAGGGACTGTTCGACTGAGGCCCAGTGGCCCAGCATAGTGGCCTCGTACCCGTCTCCCAGGTTTCCCGTCATGCGCGTCCTCCGTCCCGCGGCCGTCCTGCTTTGCCTCCTGCTCGCTTCGTGCGCTCCGCGTCAGGTCCGCCCGCCGGGGGCCCTGCGCAAGGTGGTGGTGGTGGTGGGCTCCCGAGTGGACTCGCTGCCGACCTACACGTACCGGCAGGACATGATGGGGGAAGGCAATCCCCGTTCGGTGCTCGTCAGCCAGGCCCAGGCCACGCTGAGTGAGCGGGGCTTCGAGGTGGTGGGGACACGCATCTCCCAGGCACCGTCACCCACCATTCACGAGGTGGTGGCGATGATCCAGGACAACGAGGCCGAGGCCGGAGTGGTGGTGGTGCTGAACTGGGTGGACGTGACGTCCGCCCAGCTGATGGGCCGCGCGGAGGTGCTGCTGGAGACGGGGGTGGTGGGACCCAACGGCAAGCTGCGATGGAGCAACCCCACGCGCACCGTCTCCACGATTGGCATGTACCAGGCGCAGACGGACTTCCGCTCCTACCTGCGCAAGGCGGTGGTGGAGGCCATCCAGGCCATTCCGTGAGCCTCGGGCTCGGGCTGGCTCAGCGGGCCTTCTTCGGGCTGGCCAGGCGCAGGTGTTCGTAGACGGTTTCGGCGCGAAGGTAGAGGAACTGGGCGTCGCCGAAGGCCAGGGTGTCCCCGTCGTGGAGCAGCACCTGGGCGCGGTAGCCCAGGGGGGCACCGTTGATGAAGGTGCCGTTCATGGACTCGGCGTCACGCACGGAGAAGCCGCCGCGGGCGGCGCTCCAGCGCATCGTGGCGTGATGCTGGGAGACGGACGGGTCGGGCACCACCAGGTCGCACGCCTCGGTGCGGCCGACCGTCAGCTCCTCGCCGTCCACGGAGGGCTGGAGGAAGTGGACCTCCAGGTTGTCGAAGTCGCGGAGCATGGCGAGCAGCCGCTCGTCCATGTACGCGCGGTGTGCCATGCCAACGGTGCGTGCCGCCAGGCCCCGGCTGTGCTGGCCGACGAGTTCCACGGGCTGCTGGATGAGGGCCACAGGGCCGGACGCGGCCCGGAACGCGTCCAGCGAGGCACCGGCGAAGGGGCGGAGCTGATTCACGGACACCATGAGGGCCTCCACCCTACGTGCAAGTGGCTGGGACGGGAAGCGCCGCGTCCACGTCTTCCGCCGTGGCGTGTTGGGGGCTGGCGTGGGAGCGTGGAGGTGGATGCGGGTACTCGTCACGGGAGCTGCGGGCTTCATTGCCCACCACGTCAGTGCGCGGCTGTTGGCGCGCGGCGATGCCGTCATCGGCGTGGACAACCTGGACCCGTCCGGGGACGTGGCGTTGAAGCAGGCCCGGCTGACGCGGCTCGGCACGCTGCCGGGGGCGACGGGCTTCACCTTCCGTCCCGTGGACGTTACCGACAGCCCCTCGCTGCGAGCGCTCTTCGAGGAGATGCGCCCCGAGGCCGTGGTGCACCTGGCCGCGCGTGTGGGCGTGCGGGCGCCGGCGGGCACCGCGCAGGCATACGTGGACGCCAACGTGTCGGGGTTCCTCCAGGTGCTGGAGCAGGCCAGCGCGGCCCGGGTGCGGCACCTGGTCTACGCGTCCTCCAGCTCCGTGTACGGCGCGGGCTCGGTGCCGCCGTTCCAGGAAGGCGCCGCGGCGGACCACCCGCTCAGCGTCTACGCGGCCACGAAGCGCGCCGATGAACTGCTGGCGCACGCGTACAGCCATCTGCACGGGCTCCCCACCAGTGGCCTGCGCTTCTTCACGGTGTACGGCCCCTGGGGACGACCAGACATGGCCCCCCTGCGCTTTCTCCAGGCCATCCGTGACGGCACCGAGCTGTCACTGCACGGCGAAGGCCGGATGCAGCGCGACTTCACCTACGTGGAGGACGTGGCGGAGGCCGTGGTGCGCGTGCTGGACCGGCCGCTCCCAGGGGCACCTCGCCATCGCGTCCTCAACGTGGGCCGGGGCGAGCCTGTTTCGGTGCGGGCCTTCCTCTCTGTCCTGGAGCGGATCCTGGGCGCCCGGGCGCGGGTGAAGTCCACGCCCGCGCAGCCTGGGGAGATGGACGCGACCTGGGCGGACCCTTCCGCGCTGGAGCGAGAGACGGGATTCCGGCCGCGCGTCTCCGTGGAGGAGGGGCTGACACGACTGGTGGCGTGGTTCCACGAACAGTCGGGCACCTGAGGCAGAACGACGAGACGTGGCTGGGCGTCTTCAACGTGCCTCGAGGTGGGGCCTCCGTGCCGGCTACCCGGACGTCACCGTCACCTGGCCATGCTCCACGCGCCACACCTCGGAGGTGCAGGCCTGGGCGAAGGACGTGTCATGCGTGACGAGCATCAGCGCGCCGGGGTACTCCCGCAGCGCCGCCTCCAGCCGTTCGATGGACGGCAGGTCCAGGTGGTTGGTGGGCTCGTCCAGCACCAGGGCCCAGGCGTGTTGCCCCAGTCCCCGGGCGATGAGGAGCTTGCGCACCTCGCCGGGGGAGGGCTGCTCGGAGGCGAGCAGCCGCTCCGGGTCCACGCCGAGCGCCGCGACGAGTGACAGCACGCGTCCGCGTTCCTCGGGCGGCAGTGCGCGCACCGCGTCCAGCGTGGCCCGGGCCTCGTCCGCGCTGACGTCCTGGGGCAGGTAGAGCACGCGCTCCAGCGGAATGCGCGCGTTCTCCAGCAGTGCGCGCACCAGGGTGCTCTTGCCGGCGCCGTTGGGCCCTTCGACGCGCACGCGGGCCTCACGGCTCACGGAGAGATTCACGGGGCCCAGCAGCTCCACGTCACCGGCGCGGAGGCCGGGCACGTCCAGCGTGAAGAGCCACGGGTTCGGCGCGCGCACGTAGTCCAGGAAGACGGAGCGGCCCACCGTCTTGTCCGCGGTGAACTCGCCCACGGCCTCACTGACGCGCTCCAACTCGCGCCGTGCGATGCCCACGCGCCGTCCGGCCCCAGCCTCCGCCCAGCCGGCAACGACCTTGGCGCCCATGGAGCGGGCGTCGTTGTCGTGTTTGTTCTTCAGTCGCTTGCGGGTGTGCCGCGCGGCATCCGCGGACTGTTGTTCGCGCCGGGCCTGGTCCAGCAGATGCGCCGCACGGCGTTGTTCGGCGCGGGCTTGCTGGTGGGTGGCGATTTCAGCCTCACGCTCGGCTTCCCAGTGCGCCCGCGCGGCGGTGTATGCGCCGGGCCACAGCCGCGCGCTGCCGTGGTGGACGCGCAGCGTGGAGGTGGTGAGGGACTCCAGCAGGTCGCGGTCGTGTGACACCACGATGCCCAGGCCCCGGAAGCGGCGCAGCGCGGAGATGAGCCATGTGCGGGCCTCCGCATCCAGGTGGTTGGTGGGCTCATCCAAGAGCAGCAAATGGGGCTCCGCGGCCAGGGCGGCGCCCACCTGCCACCGCTTGCGCTCGCCCGGGGACAGCGTGGGCCAGCGCTCCAGCGCGGTGACGTCCAGGCCCAGTTGGCCGTGCAGTCGCCGCGCGACGGAGTCCCACGACTCCGCGAAGGCGGAGATGTCGGGCGTCAGCGCCTCCACCTCCTGCCGGCAGAGGCGGAGGGTGGGGGTGGAGGGCTCGAACTGAAGGTGTCCCTCGGTGGGCGTCAGCTCTCCCGCCAACAGCCGGAGCAGGGTGGACTTGCCGGCGCCATTGGCACCCACGAGCCCCGTCCAGCCAGGGGACAGGTGGAAGTCGACTTCAGAGAGGACAGGAACGGCGTCGGAAAAGGCGAACGAAACGCGGTGCGCGCGCACGGAAGACATAGAGGAAACTCCTGAATCCAGGGCGCAAGCCAGCCCGAAGGCGGCTCAGCGCGGGAACATCAACGGACCTGGGAATTCAGCGAAGCGTCCTCAAGGGTGCGTCTGACCTCTCGTTGGGAGGGGGCGTCAATCCCTCCTGGGGATGGCTGCAATCTATGTCCAGACGCGTGCCGGAATGCAACCCCCGCCTTCATGGAGGCAGGGGGCACTCCTCTGGCAGTGCGTCCGACAGTCACACATCAACCTGCCGCGGGCGCCGCGAAGCTCCCCATCCGGCGGGAGATCCGCCACGCGCCGATGGACGCCAGCAGGGCGCCCAGCATGGCAAGCAGCAAGGCGAGCGCCACGTTGTGCAGCGCCTCGAAGGTGCCGATGAAGAGCACGCGCGGGCCCTGGTCCCACAGCGGGCCGCTATAGGCCTGCAGGAGTGAGAGGATGCCCGTGGCGAAGCCGAGCGTGCCGGCAATCAAGGTGCAGAGTCCAAGCGACAGCATCAGCGGCACGTAACGCGGCGCGGGCCGGCGCGCGTACTGGATGCAGGTGGCGATGAGCGCGATTCCCGCGAGCA
Source organism: Myxococcus sp. CA005 (assembly GCF_006518205.1). Lineage (NCBI taxonomy): Bacteria > Pseudomonadati > Myxococcota > Myxococcia > Myxococcales > Myxococcaceae > Myxococcus > Myxococcus sp. CA005. The sequence continues at coordinate 23,050 of NZ_SRLV01000090.1, forward strand.
ACGTGGGGTACATCCCCCAGCCTCCTGCGATGAAGATGTTCTGCATGCTCCCCTCCGGTGAGTGTGTTCGGAGGCTCTGACAGCCGGACACAGGGAAGGTTCCCGCGAAGTGACGGCGCGTGCGGTGGTGTACAGGAGGGCACGCCGTTTGCTCGGCCCCTGGTGGCGCAATGGACCGTCGTCCTGGATGCGCGAACGCGAGCCCTGCTCAGTGTCCCGCGGGAGGCGTCTTCCTCCCGCGGGGGCTGCCTACGCCTGGGCTCAGTCGTCCTGCGTGTCCAGGGCGGGCCGCGGACGCCGAGGGGCCACGGCGGGCGTGCCGCCGGGGAGGGTGGCGTGCTCGGGGACCACCGTGTTCCGGGCAATGGCCTGGCCGCTCAGGCTCGCGGCGGAGCGGGCCGGCGCCGGGGCGGGCTTTGCGGCATCCCCAGTCTGGGCGAAGACCTCCTTGAGGGTGGCGACGGCGCCCAACGTGGCGGTGGCCTCGTAGGGGACGAAAATCTTGTTGTCGCCCTTGCCCAGCTCCTGGAGGGTCTCCATGTAGCGCAGCGCGAGCACCTCGGGAGTGGCGCGGCCGTTGTGGATGGCCTCGAAGACGAGCCGGGTGGCCTCGGCCTTGCCTTCCGCCTGCAGCATGGTGGCGCGCTTGTGGCCTTCGGCGCGGGCAATCTCCGCGTCGCGTTCGGCCTCGGCGCGGAGGATGCGGGAGATCTTCTCGCCCTCGGCCTGGAGGATGGCGGCGGCCTTGTCGCCCTCGGCCTTGGTGACCTCGGCGCGGCGCTCACGCTCGGCGGTCATCTGCTTGGCCATGGCGGCCTTGATGGCCTGGGGCGGCTCGATTTCGCGCAGCTCCACGCGCGTCACCTTGACGCCCCACTTCTCGGTGGCCTCGTCCAGCACGATGCGCAGCTTGGTGTTGACCGTCTCGCGGCTGGTGAGCGTCTGGTCCAGCGTCAGCCCGCCCATGATGTTGCGCAGGTTCGTCATCGTGAGCTGCTCGATGGCGAGCGCGAGGTTCTCCACCTGGTAGAGCGCCTTCGCGGGCTCGACGATCTGGTAGTAGATGACCGAGCCGACCTCCATGTTGACGTTGTCGTGGGTGATGACCTGGACGGTGTCGAAGCCCATGACCTGTTCGCGCAGGTCCACGAGGTTGCTGCGCATGAAGCGGTTGCCCGTGCGCATCTCGATGGCGCGGGGGGCATCCACGAAGGGGATGAGGTAATTGAGGCCGCTGCTGGCGGTCTTGTAGAACTTGCCCAGCCGCTCCACGACCATGACCTTGGCCTGCGGAACGATGCGGATGCCGGTGGCGGCGATGCCCACCAGGATGACCGCGAAGATGCCGAAAATCGTCACGATTTCCATCCCGCCTACTCCTTCCTCGGGTCCCCCGAGGGAACCGGCAACGACGCCGTCGGTCGGCGCACCCAGAGTTTGAGACCTTCCACCTGCTCCACCGTGACGAGTTCGCCCTCGGGCACCGGGCCCGACAGGGAGCGCGCCGTCCACAGCTCGCCATTGATGCGCACCGTGCCCCCGAGCGGATCGCCCAGGGACTCCACCACCACCGCCTCCTGGCCAAGCATGGCCTCGATACCTGTCTTCAAATGCGCTGCGTCGCGCATGAAAACGCTTTTGAAGAGGGTGCGGGAGGCCGCGAACAGGGCGACGGAGACGGCGGTGAACAGGTAGAGCTGGCCGTTGAGGCTCAGGCCCAACGCCGCCCCGATCGAGGAGGCCAGCGCCCCCACGGCGAGCCAGAGGACCATGAAGCTGGTGAGCTGGAGCTCCAGCGCTCCCAGGAGGAGCGCCGCGATCAGCCAGAGCTGCCACGCGGTGGGAGTGAGGTCCATGAAGACATGTTTGGCAGTCGGATCGGCATCCTGTCAAACGGCGGCGGCGCGAGCTTCAAACATCACAGCTCAGGCTTTTGGGTGGAGCGCAGGTCGCTTAACTCCCTGAGGTTTGCCCGGCCTCGCGGGTGTGCAGGACTTGCTGCGCGGATGCGACATTCACGAAGCTCGTCACAAGACGGAGGCGGCGCCTGATGAGTTTGCCAGGCCTGGTGGGGTGCCCTGAAGGAGGGGGCCGCGCGCTCTGTCCGGCAAGCAGCAGTCGCCACCCCGCATGGATCGCCCTCATCCGCGTCAACCCATGAAGTTGCTTGCCCGCACCGCGAAGATCCAATCTAGCGCCTGAACGCCTGTTCGGTATCTAGATCCGGGCGTGGACTACGCCGAGCTGGTCTGCCGCTCCAACTTCTCGTTCCTTCGCGGGGCCTCGCATCCGGAAGAGCTGGTGGCCACGGCCGCGAGGCTCGGGCTGGGTGCGCTCGCGCTGACGGACGCGGATGGCCTGTACGGCGTGGTGAAGGCGCACCTGGCCGCGAAGGAGCACGGGGTGCGGCTCATCCTGGGCGCCGAGCTGACGCTGGAGGACGGCCCACCGGTGGTGGTGTACGCGGCGGATGGGACGGGGTACTCGAACCTGTGCGCCCTGGTGTCCCAGAGCCGGATGACCCACCCCAAGGGCGAGGCCGGGCTGCCGTGGCGCGCGGTGGCGGACCGGTCCGCGGGGCTGCTCGCGCTCCTTCCCGCGCCCGCGCCCTTCGAGCAGGTCGTCTCGCTGGCGGAGGCCTTCCCGGAGCGCTTCCACGTCGGCATCTGCCGGACCCTGTCCGCGGGAGACGCGGAGCGCGAGGCCCGGGCGGAGCGGCTGGCGCTGGAGCTCGGCGTGCCGTTGGTCGCGCACAACGACGTGCACACGCACCACCGCCGGCGGCAGGCCCTGCAGGACGTGCTGGTGTCCATTCGCCACGGGACGTCGGTGGACCGGGCGGGGACGCGGCTGTTGCCCAACGCGGAGCGGACGCTGAAGTCCCCACGGGACATGGCGCGCCTGTTCGCGGACCGGCCGGAGGCCCTGGCGCGCGCGGCGGAGCTGGCCTCGCGCTGCCACGCCTCATTGGATGACTTGCACTACCGCTTCCCGGAAGAGGGCTTGCCCGAAGGGCGCACCGCGGACGCGCACCTGCGCGTGCTGACATACGAAGGACTGCGGTTCCGCTATCCGGAAGGGGTGCCTCCGGCGGTGGTGAAGCAGATTGAGCACGAGCTGAAGCTCATCGCCGCGTTGGACTTCGCCGGCTACTTCCTGGCGCTGTGGGACATCGTCCGCTTCGCCAGGGCCCGGGGGATTCTCTGCCAGGGGCGGGGGAGCGCGGCGAACTCGGCGGTCTGCTACGCGCTGCAGATCACCGCCATCGACCCGGTGCGGATGGGCCTGTTGTTCGAGCGCTTCCTGAGCATGGAGCGCAAGGAACCGCCAGACATCGACGTGGACTTCGAGCACGAGCGCCGCGAGGAGGTCCTCCAGTACGTCTACGAGAAGCACGGGCGTCGGCACGCGGGCATGGTGTGCGAGGTCATCTGCTACCGGGGCCGGCTGGCGCTGCGTGAGACGGGCAAGGCGCTGGGCCTGTCGTTGGACCAGGTGGACCGGCTGTCGAAGGTGTCCGCGTCGAACGGCTTCGACGTGACGCCGGACGTGCTGCGCGAGGCGGGCCTGTCCGCGGAGGACGGCCGGGTCCAGAAGACGCTGGCGCTGGCCATGGAGCTGGAGGGCTTTCCCCGGCACCTGTCCATCCACGTGGGCGGCTTCGTGATGACACGCGAGCCGCTGACGGAGCTGGTGCCGGTGGAGAACGCGGCGATGCCGGGCCGCACCGTCATCCAGTGGGAGAAGGACGACATCAACGCGGTGGGGCTGCTGAAGGTGGATCTGCTGGCGCTGGGCATGCTGACGGCGCTGTCGAAGTGCTTCGCGCTGATTCGCGAGCACCACGGGCGGGAGCTGTCCCTGGCGACGGTGCCGGCCGAGGACCCGAAGGTCTACGACATGCTGTGCGAGGCGGACACGGTGGGCGTGTTCCAGATTGAGAGCCGGGCACAGATGAACATGCTGCCCAGGCTTCGGCCGAGGACGTTCTACGACCTGGTGGTGGAGATCGCGCTCATCCGCCCGGGGCCCATCGTCGGCAACATGGTGCATCCCTTCCTGCGCCGGCGGAACGGCCAGGAGCAGGTGGAGTACCCGAGCGAGGCGGTGAAGGAGATTCTCGGCAAGACGCTGGGGGTGCCGCTCTTCCAGGAACAGGCGATGAAGCTGGCCATGGTGGCGGCGGGCTTCACCGCGGGCGAGGCGGACGGACTGCGGCGGGTGCTGAGCCACAAGCGCGCCGAATCCATGCTGCTGCAATACCGGGGGCGCTTCGTGGAGGGCTGCGTGTCGCGGGGGTACACACGCAAACAAGCCGAGGAGTGGTTCGACAACTTCCGGGGCTTCGCGCACTACGGCTTCCCGGAGAGTCATTCAGCGAGCTTCGCGTTGATTGCGTATGCGTCCAGCTGGCTGAAGTGCCACTACCCGGCGGCCTTCACGGCGGCGCTGTTGAACTCGCAGCCCATGGGCTTCTATGCGCCGCACACGTTGGTGGCGGACGCGCAGCGGCATGGCGTGGTGGTGCGGCCGGTGGACGTGCGGCACTCGAGCTGGGACTGCACGCTGGAGGAGGGCGGGGCTGCATTGCGGCTGGGGCTTCGGATGGTGAAGGGCCTGGGCGAGTCCGCGGGGCGGCGCGTGGCGACGGCGAAGCGCGAGGGCTTCCGTGACGTGGGCGACCTGGCGCGGTGGTCGCGGGCGCCCAGGCACGAGCTGACGCGGTTGGCCTTGGCGGGCGCCCTGTCGTCGCTGTGTGGCTCCCGGCGTCAGGCGTTGTGGGAACTCCAGGCGCTGGGGCCGCTGGACTCGGATGACCTGTTCTTCGGCATGGCCATGGACGGAACGGCGGTGGAGCTGCCGTCCATGGATGTGCTGGAGCGGGTCTGCGCGGACTACGACACGGTGGGACTCTCGCTGGAGAAGCACCCACTGGAGCTGCTGCGCCCGGTGCTGAAGCAGCAAGGCGCGGTGACGGCGGAGGGACTGAAGAAGGTGGCCCACGGGCGGAGGGTGGCGGTGGGAGGCATGCTCATCTGCCGCCAGCGTCCACCCACGGCCAAGGGGCTCTGCTTCATCTCCCTGGAGGACGAAACGGGCATCGCGAACCTGGTGGTGCCTCCGGACGTGTACGAGCGGTGCCGCAAGGACATCCATGGCGCGCTCTTCCTGGTGGGAGAAGGCGTCCTGGAGCGCTCCGGCAAGGTGACGAACGTGAAGTCCAGTCGAGTGGCGTCATTGCATGGTCAGCGGGGTACGCTGCCTGGGTGATGACCGCCGACCTCGAATGGAACGATGGGGTGCGTCCCTATGTGCCGCTTTCCACCCTCAAGCCGGTCGCGGACGGCGTCTGGTGGGTGGACGGGCCGGTGGCGAGGATGCGCGTGGGCCCCGTCTCCCTGCCGTTCCCGACGCGCATGGTCATCGTTCGCCTGGGTACGGGAGGCTTGTGGCTCTGGTCGCCCACGGCACCCACGCCCGAGTTGTTCGAACAGGTCGACGCACTCGGCACGGTGGAACATCTCGTCTCTCCGAACCGGTTCCACTACGCGGGCATCCCGGCCTGGAAGGCACGCTATCCGCGCGCGACGGCCTGGGCGTCTCCGGGCGTTCGCGAGCGGGCGCGCTCCCAGCAGATGGACGTCCCATTCGATGCCGACCTCGACGACGCCGCGCCCTCGGCCTGGTCCACGGAGTTGGGCCAGCTCATCTTTCGGGGCAGTCGCTTCGTGGAAGAGGTGGTGTTCTTCCACGGTGAGTCCTCGACCTTGATTCTCGCGGATCTGGTCATGGCGTTGGAGCCCGAGCGTCTCCGGCCTCGCCTGAGATGGCTGCTGACGCTCGGCGGGACGATGTGGCCGGGGCAGACGCCACGCGAGGTGCGGGTGACGACCTGGGGCCGGACCGCGCAGGCGCGCGCCTGCTACCAGCAGATGATGGCATGGCAGCCTCGTCGGGTGCTCCTCGCGCACGGCCGCTGCTACCTCGATGAGGGTGTGGCCCCGCTCGAGCGCGCCTTCTCCTGGCTGCGCTGAACCACAGGGCTTCAGCTTCGCGCGCTGCGTCAGCGCAGGTGCATGAACACCCGGGGCGAGGCGGGCAGCTCCACGTCGGGGGTGGTGAGCAGGCACGTCACCCGGGAGCCTCCGGGGAATGGCAACCACCCGGAGCGCAGCATCAGGTGCGTGGGCGTACACGGGCTGCGCAGCATCGCGGCGCAGTCGGCCCCCTGGGCCACCATGTCCTGCATGGCCACCCACAGCAGCCGCCGTTGCTCCGAGAAGGGCAGCCCGTCCTGGAAGGCGAGCAGGTCCACCAGTCCCGTCGTCAGGAGGCCTCGGGCCGTCATCTGGAGGGTGTAGTAGTTGACCATGCCTTGGATGACGCCATCTCGCTCCAGGACGAAGGTGTGCGGGATGTCACGGAACTGGAGCTGGTGGGCCAGGCGCTCCGAGGTGTAGGCGTAGCCCAGGTTCACCGGCCGCATCATCTTCTGGACCAGGGCCATGCACTGCGGCAGGTCCCGGGGTTGGTAGGCCCGAATGTTGTCGGTGCGCGCCGCCAGGAAGTCCCGGCGGTGGAGCGGACGCGTGAAGGTGAGGAACGCGCGCTCGGCGGCGCTCAGCGACCAACGGACCGCCTTCTCCGTGTTGAAGATGTGCAGCCACATGCCCAGGTTGTTGAGGTAGCGCGTGTGGCTCCGCCGGCTCCAGAAGCCCTGGCCCAGGGTGCCGTCGGCCACGCAGCTCAAGGTGAGCGCGGCGCCACGCTCGCGGTGGCGTGCCTGCATGGTGTCCGACAGCTTGATGCCAATTCCCTGGCCCCGGCTCTCCGGCGCCACGCTGACCCAGCTCCCGTAGGTGCCATCCACCTGCCGCTGGCCAAGCTGGATTTTCGCAGGCTCCGCCAGGAATGCCCCCACCAGCTTGCCCTTTGAATACGCTCCCAGCAGATAGTCCCGGTCCGCCAGGGGATTGCTGAAGAGCAGCCAGTCGAAGAAACGCTCGTCCCAGATTGTCAGTCCCATCTTCGCGCCGTAGGTGCGCTGCCAGACGCTGTTGATGAACTGGGACGCTTCCTTGGCGCCGCCTTCGAAGGCGCGGACCTCAACCATGGTGGGCCTCGGGCGCGGAGATGGGCACCGGCGCCGAGGCAGGAATGGAGACGCCGTTCCTGTTCTCCAGGATGGCGGCGGCCGGGTGCTGGCCAAAGAGATGCGTGTACAGCGCGCGCGTGGTGGGGATGAGGGCATTCCAGTCGGGGAGGTGGATCTTCTCCGGACCGACGAGCACCTTCGCGTAGATGGCCTCGTAGACGCGCTTCACCGTGTTGGGCGCGATGGCGTCCACATCGAACGCGGGCACCAGTCCCACCAGCTTGAAGCCGCGGTGCTCGGCGTTGCGCTGCGCCCTGGCCATCTTCAGGGTGGAGTAATAGAGGACGACCTCGGCGCCGATGTTGCGGCCCACCTGCTCCAGCAGGGAGATGCCGAACTGGCCCAGGCCCAGGCCTCGCTGAGAGGGTTCAACGGCCCCCATCGCGGCAGACAACTGCAGGCCGCGAGCGTTCTTCTCCAGCGTCAGCAGCCCGATGACTTCCTGGGTGTCCCGATCCCTTCCCAGAATCGCATACACCGGGCGATCCGGAGACTCGCCCTGGATACAGACACACTGATCATAGAAAGCGGGCTCCAGGTGCCGGCTCTCCGTGCCGACCCGGATATCCGGGTACCATTTCCCCAGAAGCGCCGTGACCTGAACGACGGAGTCCCGCGAGAGCTGCTCGAGGCAGCAGTTCTCTGGTGGTCTGAGCCCCACCATCATCTCGTCCAAGCTTCGCCATTGCATCGTGTGCATGTCGAGCATGATTCGAGATGGTGGATGCGTTTCGCAGCTGATTTTTCTATCTCTTCGCGAGTATGTCTTTGGCCGATCAGGTCTCCCGTTGAAGCGTGATGTGTTACACAGGCGCCGGGTTTGGGAGTGGGCAGGTGATGTGCGGGCTCGGATTGAGGGGAGGGACGCCGTCTGCGAACCGACGTCCGTATGCCTTCAAGGGTGCCCGCCCCGGAGGGAGGGGCAGGGCGGCCCCTGGGATAGGAATTGCGTGTAAATGATTGAGGGTGTCTTGGTGCGTCGTGTTGTTTCGGGCCGCTGCCAGACGTGGCACCTCAGGCCAGGAGCCGGACATCCTCCAGGCTCGCGGCCGGTTGGATGAGGTCCACGCCGTGCGAGGCGAAGCGCCGTGCCGCCGCCTTGCTCCGGGGGCCGTGGCCATGGTCCAGGCACCACTGCGCATGGGCGCAGAGCAAGGCCAGCTCCAGCGTCCGTCCCAGCGTCAGCGAGAAGCGCCGGGCGCCAGCCTCCAGGGTGGCGGGGTCCTCCATGGCACCGGCCACCCAGGCCCGCGCGTGCTCCAGCGCGCCCTGGGCCGCGTCGACACAGGGCCGCAGGCCCGCGTCCCGGGTCTGGCCCAGACGGCCCTCCACCTCGTGGAAGAACGCCTCCAACGCGCCTTCCTTCGCCAGGGCGCGCAGGGTGTCCAGGGAGAGGACGTTCGTGGTGCCTTCCCAGATGGACAGCACCTGGGCGTCGGCCTGGATCCGCGGAATGCCCGTGTCTTCCACGTAGCCCGCGCCGCCGAAGGCCTCCGTGACTTCGGAGGTGACGTGCACCACCTGCCGGCCGGTGGTCAGCTTCGCCAGGGGCGTCACCAGCCGCTGCAGGAGCAGCTCCTGCTCGGTGGCCGCCTTCGCCTCCATGCGGCCCAGCAGCTCCACGGCGCGGAAGGCCAGCAGGAACCCCGCTTGAAACTCCGCCTCCAGCCCCGCCAGGGTGTCCATGTGCAGCGGCTTGTCCGCCAGCTTCGCGCCGAACTGCACCCGCCGCTGGGCGTAGTCCCGGGCCAGGGCCAGCGCCCGGCGCATGGCCCATGCGGAGCCCACCGCGTTCCAGGTGCGTGTCACATTCAGCATCCACGCCATGTTCCGGATGCCATCCGTCAGCCCCGCCACGGGAATGGCCAGCGCGCCATCCAAGGTCAGCTCCGCCGTGGGCACCTTGCGCGTTCCGAGTTTGTCTTTGAGCCGGTTGATCTGGATGCCATTGAGTCTTCCGGCCGCGTCCCGTGTCTCCACGTAGAACAGGGCCAGGCCCTTGCCGCCGGGGCCGTTGCCTTCCGGACGCGCCAGCGTGAGCGCCATCTGCGCCGTCGTCGCGGAGGTGAACCACTTCGTTCCAGACAGCCGCCAGCCCTCCGGGGTCTGCCGGGCCACCGTCTGCGTGAGGCCCACGTCCGAGCCGCCGGTGCGCTCCGTCATCCACTGACCGGACGTCCACGCCGTGGCCGGGTCCCGGGACGTCAGGTGGGGCAGGGCGCGGTCGATGAGCGCCGTATTGCCCAGCGTGAGCAACGAGCGCGCCGCGCCGTCCGTCATCGCCAGCGGGCACGAGTACACGTCCAGCGACGCCTGCACGAGGTAGTTGAGGATGAACTGGTGGACGCGGCTGAGCTCGGCGTTCTTCTGCTCGTAGGCCGTGGCCACCAGTCCGCGCCGCGCGGCCAGGGACTCGGCTTCCTTCCACAGCGGCGACACCTCGATGTGGTCGACGCGCTGGCCCCACGCATCCCACTGGGTCAGCTCCGGCTCGTTCAGCCGGTCGCGGAGCTGGAAGCGGTAGAAGTAATCCCCGCCCAGCTCTCCCAACTCGCGGAACTCATCCGTCAGCGCGCGCCGCAGGTCCTCGGGGAGGGTGCGTGCCAGGTAGCTCTGGAGCAGCGCATCGTCGTCGTACTGATTGCCCAGCCTCGGCGGGTCCTGGAAGAAACTCATGCGCAAAGGGTAGCACCCATGTTCCGGTCCGGGCGCGTCTCACAGTGCGAGGGTATTCGGGCCGGAACGTGGGTGATGCCGCCTGGCGGTCTACGGCTGCAGGGTGAACGTGTAGTTGGCCCCGTAGTCGGAGTCCCAGCGGCGGCAGGTTCCGCGGTCCCAGTTCTCGAACCAGATCTGCACGGAGGTGGCCCCGACGGGCGGGATGATGGTGACGGGCGTGCCAGTGCGCGTATAGCCGCTGGTGGTGGTGACGCTCTTCTCGCCCATCACCCCGTTGTTGAAGCGCCAGCGCACACCCACGTCCCAGGTAGGCGCGCCGTTGTAGAGCAGCCGGCACTCGGGCAGGCGCGCGATGTCGTAGTCCACGATGAAGGGCTGGCCCTGGCGCGGCGTGCCCACCACGTGCTCCACCCAGCCCTGCTGGAACACGAGCGTCGCCATGGGCGTGGCGCTGGCCTCCAGGACGTTGAACTGGAAGTTGCCGCCGTAGTTGGAGTCGTAGTGCTCGCAGCCCGGGCTGGACACGAGGAACCAAAGCTCCAACAGGCCCTGCTCCTGCAAGTCCAGCGTCGGTCCATTGCCGGTGACGGGCGCGCCCGCCACATCGAAGCTGGCCGGCGCGGAGCCGTTGATGCGGTAGTGGCCGGTGATGCTCCACGCGGGGCTGCCGTCGGGGTTGTTGACGCGGCACTGCGGCAGGCGCGCGGTGCTGTAGACGACCTGTACCTGGCCTCCTTCGGTCAGTACCTCCGACTGGTGGATGGTCCAGTTGCCGTGGAACGTGAGGGTGGGCGTCGTCTGCGCCGCCGCGGAGGTTCCGAGCAGCAGCAGGGGCAGGGCGAGGACGGACAGAAGTCGCTTCACGAAGAGCTCCAATGCGAATGATGGGGGTGGGCTTCGCGCGCCGCGCATGCGGGCGGAGGCGCGCGCACTATCGACGAGGAGGCTGGCGGGAACACTTGGGTTCAGTGCTTTTCTGTTTGTTCTGCAACTCCGTTTCGTCCAAACCGGACCGATGCGGTAGGCTCCGGCGCGAACACCCTGGAGCGAGCACCGCATGTCCCTGTTCAGGCGACCGCCATCCCCGGACTCCGGCTCGTCGAGCGACGAGTCCAGCCGCAGCGTCACCCCCGTGGAAACGGCCGTGGCGCCGCCCGCGGCGCCCACGCCGGTGCTGTCGGGGCCTCCGCGCCCGCGCGTCGGTGTCACGGGGATGACCGCCGCGCTCCCGCCGCGCCCCCCGGGCGCCGTCACTGGCTCACGTCCCGCGCTGCCCCCGGAGCCGGACGAGCCCGACTTTCCCACCGAGCGTCGCGGCTCGTCCTCGCCGCCGGACCGCCGTGCTCCGCCGCCGGCACCGGCCACGCTGCCGTCCGTCATCGTCGCCCCGCCTGACCGTCGTGGGCCCGGGCCGTCCCAGTACTCGGGCCCGGACCGACGAGGCGGCGCCGCCAGTCCGCAGTACAGCGGCCCGGAGCGCCGGACGCCCCGGCGGTCGGGAGAGGAGGGCGGCGCCGGCCCGGGCGACCGTTTCTGGCCCTCCCAGCCGCGCACCCTGGGCGAGACGGGCCTCAACACCACCTTCGTGGAAGAGCTGGTTCTCAAGGCGCTCTTCTTCGCCGGTGAGATGCGCGGCATGGACATCGCCGCGCGCCTTCAACTGCCCACCGCGCTGGTGGACGACGTCATCGAAGGACTGCGCCGCCAGAAGTACATCGACATCCGCGGCGGTGGCGGATCGGGCGTGGGCAAGTCGACGATGATCTACCAGCTCACCACGTTCGTGACGGACGTGCTGCGGCAGGTGCTCGACCGCAACCGCTACAACGGCCCCGCGCCCGTGCCCTTCCTGGAGTGGGCGGCCGCCGTGAAGAAGCAGACCGTGCGCGGCAACCGCATCACTCGCGCGCGCATGCAGGACAAGTTCGGCGACCTCATCATCAAGGACTACATCTTCGACGGCATCGGTCCGGCGATGAACTCCGGCCGCGCCATCTTCTTCTACGGGCCCCCGGGCAACGGCAAGACGGCCATCTGCCAGGGCATGGTGAACTGCTTCGACGGGGACATCTTCATCCCCCACGCCATCCTCATTGACGACTTCGTGGTGCGCATCTTCGACGCCAACCTCCACAAGGTGGTGGAGGACGAGCCCGGCACTTCGCCGTATGACCGGCGCTGGGTGCGCTGCCGGCGCCCGCTCGTCGTCGTGGGCGGTGAGCTGACGCTGGAGATGCTGGACCTCGTGTACTCGCCGGAGGTGAAGTACTACGAGGCGCCGTTCCAGATGAAGGCGAGCAACGGCATGCTCCTCATCGACGACTTCGGCCGGCAGAAGGTGTCCCCCAAGGACCTGCTCAACCGGTGGATCGTCCCGCTGGAGAGCGACATCGACATGCTCACCCTGCACACCGGCAAGAAGCTGCAGGTGCCCTTCGACGTGTTCGCCGCCTTCTCCACCAACCTGGACCCCAGCGACCTCGTGGATGACGCCTTCCTGCGCCGCGTCCGCTACAAGCTGGAGGTGCAGCGCCCGGACGAGGAGCAGTTCCACGACATCTTCCAGGTCATGTGCCGCAAGCGCGGCGTGCCCTACAACGCGGCGGCGGTGGACTACCTCATCGACGCGCACTACCGCCCCGTGGGCCGTCCGTTCGCCGCCTGTCAGCCGCGTGACTTGTTGGATCAGGTCATCGACATGGCCCACTACCAGGGCCAGGAGCCGCGCCTGACGACCGAACTCCTGGACTCCGCCGTGCGCGGCTACTTCGTGCGCTTCGACAAGGACAAGCCGGCGGGGACGTCGGCCTCCGCGCGCTGAGGCACCGTCATTCGCCCGGGGGCCGGGGCGCGAACGGTCCCCAGGGCGAAGGCTCCAGCCATTGGCGCACCTCGTCCAACTGCACGTTGGCCAGCACGTCCACCAACGACATGCCGTGGACGAAGCGGCCCGGGCGGCCCTGTGCGTATTCGGGGTGGCGGAAGCGCTGCCACAGCACGCGCACGTCCACGTCTCGGAACAGGCCCACCTGGAGGTACAGGGACGAGCCCAACCCCGAGTAGTACGTGTGCGCGCCCAACTGCCGGCAGTACGCCACCAACCGGGCCGACTTGTCCTCGCCCTGCTTGTCCAAGGTGGAGGCCAGGACCAGGTTCGGCGTCAGGCCCAGCGGCTCGTTGAAGAGCGCCATGCTCGCCAGCAGCACCCGCAGCAGCGACCCGGGGCCCGACTCGCGCGCCGCCGCGTCATAGAAGGGCTCCAGCCGGGGCAGTACCTGCGAAGCGAAGTAGGGCCGCTTTGCGTACAGCGACACCAGCATACGCAGGTGCTCGCGGGCCCAGGGCTGACGGGCATCCACCGCCAGGTCCTTGATGAGGGTGTCCCGGTGCGGGTTCTCCAGGGGGATGGACATCCACTGGAACCCGGGCTCCGTGGGCGGGGGCTGGGGGACGTTGT